>JAHDYM010000101.1 GCA_023383705.1 Gammaproteobacteria bacterium
TCAAGCGCGTGATGGCGAGCTGTACCGCAGCCGACTTCGGCCAGATCTCGCTGGCCGTGGTGCAGAAGGACGGCGCGCCGCCCGCAGCGCAGGTGGCGGCCTTATGAACAGCACGAAGGTCAACGTCTACTACCGCAGCTATGTGCTGCCCTGGGATGATTTCGGCGACCAGGAGCAGCGTTTCCGCAACATCCTCCAGCGGATCGGTATCGCCACGCTGGTGCTCTGCGTGCTGATGTCGCTGTTGCCGGTGCCTGAACGCGATGTACAGCTCGCACAGCCGGTGCCGCCGCGCCTGGCGCGCCTCCTGATCGACAAGCCGGCGCCGATTCCGCCGCCGCCACCACCGGTGGTTCAGCCGGAACCCCGGCGCGAGGAAGCGGTTGCACCGGTTGAACGTGCCATGGAGAGCAAGACCAGGCCCGCAGCCGATCGCAAGAGCAGCGCACGCGAGAAGGCCGGCAAGGCCGGCCTGCTGCCGTTCGTGGACCAGCTGGCCGAACTCCGCGACAGCAAGGCACTGACCAGCATCACCTCGGGTGGCACCAGCTATACCGGGGCGGTGGGCGACTCACCGCAGGTCGAGCGCGCCCTCATCACCTCGAAGGCCGGGGTTGGCAGCGGAGGCATCAATACCGCCGGCATGAGCCGCAATACCGGTGGCTCGGGGCTGGGTGGACGCTCCACGACCCAGGTCAGCAGCGGACTGGCCGCACTCGGCGGTGGCGGTTCGGGTGGCAGTGCCGGCGAGGAGGGCGGTGGCGATGGCCAGCGTGCCTCACGCAGCCGCGAGGAAATCGAGCGGGTGTTCGACCAGAACAAGGGCGCGATCTACGCGCTCTACAATCGCGCGCTGCGCGAGAATCCGGCCCTGCAGGGCAAGCTGGTGCTGAAGCTGACCATCGAGGCCTCGGGCGAAGTGTCGCGGGTTGAAATCGTGTCGAGCGAACTGGCGGACCAGGAACTGGAGCGCAAGCTGGTGCAGCGCATCCGCATGTTCCGCTTCCTGGAAAAGGATGTGCCGCCGGTGACGACCACCAAGCCCATCGAATTCTTCCCGGCCTGAACCGCTCAGGCCTGCCGCACACCCGTCGCGCGGCCGCGCCAGACGATCACGGTGACAAAGCCGATGTAGCTCGCGGCCATGAACCAGAATTCGTTCACGCCGTGCCGTTCGACACCGTAGCGGGCTAGTTGCTCGAAGCCGATGAACACGACGGTGTAGGCGATTGCGCCGGCCATGGCGCCGAGCTTCCAGCCCCATGAACGGGCGTGGCCACTGACGCCCTGCCAGTACCAGGCCACCAGGAACACCAGCGTGTAGAGATTGAGCATCAGGCTCCAGAATGGCGCCTTCTGGAAGTAGTGGTTGACCCAGAAGGCACCGCCGCCCATGAAGTTGAGCAGCACATAGCGCCATTCGGGCAGCGGCTCCCTCAGGATCTTCTCCCACAGCAGCACCAGGAAGGCGTAGGCCGTCCAGGTGCCGAATATCAGTTCGTAGAACTGCACCTTGCCGGCCCAGGCCGGATCGATCTCGATCATGAAGGGCTCCGTTGTGTCGCGTGTCCAGGGCTGGCGAGCGCGCGAGGCTCCTACCGGGCCAGTTCGCTGCAACTCGATCCGTAGCGGAAGCAACTGTAGCAGCGCTGGTGGCGCAGCATCACGCGGGCCGGCATGGCTGCGGCCAGTGTGCGGCCAAGCTCGTAATCGGGATCGTCGTCGACCAGCGTGCAGGCATAAACGCGCATCTCGCCCGCCTGTTTCACCACCATCTTGCTGAAGGCGCACATGAAGGCGCGTCGCGTCGTCTCTGTCTGGTAGCGGGTCATGCAGTCGGCGGTGATGGCCGGCACACTGCGCGTCTCACCGGGCGCGCCGAAGTCCGGGAAGGCGACGATGCGCGTCGTTTCCGGCAGGCCGTTGGCGCCGAGCAACTGGCGGAAGGCGGCCTCCACGCCGGCGGTGTCTTCATCGGCCGGCATCTGGCGGGCCAGCGAGATGCCAAAACCCAGTGCATGCAGGCTGCGCAGCGACTCCAGCGCCTGGCCAAAGCTGCCGGTACCCCGGCCGGCATCATGCCGCGCCTCGTCCGGGTAATCGATGCTGATGCGGAATGACACCGGCTGTGCGGCATCCTTCAGCCTCCTGATCTGGTGCCGGCGCTGCAGCAGCGCATCGCTGCCGTTGCTCAGTACCAGGCACGGGCGGTACTGGCTCGCATAGTCGAGGATGCGCACGAAATCCCTGACGATGAAGGGCTCGCCACCGGTAAAGGAGAACTGTCGCACGCCGAGGGTCAGCGCTTCCTCGATGAACGGCCGCGCATCCTTGAGGGTGATCCTCTGCAGGCGGTTGTCGCCAGGCCCTGAACCTTCGAGGCAGAAGGGGCAGCTGAGGTTGCAGGCGGTGCCGGTATGCAGCCACAGCTCATCGAGCGCATGTGGCTGTATCCAGCCGCGTGGCGTGCCGTCGTCCGTCAGCAACCAGTGCGAGTCAGTGCGCGTCTGCATGTCTCAGGCATCGTTGCGCGGTGGCGCCGGGCCGATATCGGTCTCGTCCGTCGCGTTCAGGGGCTGATAGCGGCGTGCCAGCCGGTGCGGCGGAATCCCCAGCGCGTAGCCGAGCGCGAGCAGGCGGTTGGCGAGGGTGCGCCGGATCCATCCATCCCGTTCCCAGCGCCGGGGCGAGACGCCGATCTCGGCCGGCATGCAGGCAAAACTGCCCTGCCGGCGCAGGGTACGCACCAGTCGTACTTCCTCGAACAGGGGAACATCGGCAAAGCCGCCGGCCGCATCGTAGGCGCTTCTTGCGACGAACAGGCCCTGGTCGCCATAGGGTGTGCCGAAGCGGGCCCGCAGGTTGATCAGGCGCGCCAGCGCGGTCTTGTACCAGGTCCCGGTGCCGGTGAAGCGGAAAGCGAAGTAGCCGCCGGCGGAACTGGCCGTGTGCTGCGCCCTGATCAGGGCGAGGGCATTGTCCGGCGGCGTGGCATCGGCGTGCAGGAACCACAGGATATCGCCGGACGCGCGCAATGCGCCGGCATGCAACTGGTGCCCCCGGCCACGGCGTGCGTTGACATAGACGCAGCTGAACCGGCGCGCCAGGCTGCGACAGCTGCTGCTGGCGCCGCCATCGACCACCACGATCTCGTCGGGCGGACCTTCGAGCTGGTGCAGGCTGTTGAGGAGGCGGGCCAGGGCTTCGTTGTCGGCGACCACCGGGATGATCACGCTGACCGAGGGGCCAACGGCGTCGCCGCGACGCAAGCGCAGTGGCCGCGTGATTTCAAAGATGTTTGTTGCCGCACCCATGGTCGCTGCGCTGCTGTCCCGTCGCGAGCGGGGAGTATCCCAGACTGCATAGCTTGCGGTACAGGATCCGGCGCGCTGGCCGCTGATCGGTGTGCAGGTCCTGGCACAGCCGTTGCAGGTCAGCGGCCAGGTCCACGTCATAACCCGGGGGCAGGCTCGCGACGCGAAGCCCCTGTGTCGTGCAGCGTTCCGCCAGCGCGGCATGCAGCTGGTCGCTGCTCCACGGCAGGTCGGCGAGATCCGGCCAGGCGTTGCGCGCCGCCATCAAGGTGACGCCGCCATCCATTGCCGGCGCCAGCACGACATCGTCATGCATGAGCGCGCTGCGTGCAGCTGCATAATCCTGTTCGCCCAGGGCCGGTGCATCGCTGCCGATGAAGACGACAGCGCCACGATGCTGTTCCCGCACGCACCGGTCGACGGATTGCAGGCGCTCCCCCAGGTTGCCTGCGGGTTGCGGGATCACGTGCACCGGCCCGTCCAGCAGCCTCGCTGCCCATTCGGCATCGTGTGCCTCGCTGGGCGATAGCACCACGGGCCCGGGCCAGCGTGCAGCGTCCTCCAGCGCGGCGCCGAGCAGCAGTTCGGCGATTTCGGCAGCAGCGGCACTGCCAATTTCTGCCGCGAGGCGCTGTTTGCCGATGCCGGGGGCGGGCCGGCGGCAAAAGACCACCAGTGCAGTGCTGTTTACGGAGGGGTTGGACACGCTTGTCAAGTCCCAAAAGTGGCTGGTCCACGGTGCTTTACGCGCTGCAGTGCACTGCCTGGCGGCCACGCCATCTAAACGGTTTAGTCAATATAAACAGATAGATAGCTAATACCGACAGGCTATAAGTGCATCACCTCAAAGCTCCGGCACAATCCGGGGTGCAGTGCCGGATCACTTGTATATACTCCCTACCTGCCTGCAGAGTGAAGCGTCGGTTTTTAGCCCCAGAGCAACAAGTCGCGAACGGCAAAAACGGCGTCCAGGCAGGATCTTCCAGATTCTTGTTGGCCCGGTTTCGATTCGTCACCGGGCTGGCGCTACCGGTCAGGCCCGGCGGTCCGAATCGCAGTCTGGTCACCAGTCCCGTGTCGGGGTTTGGCTGGATTTCTTCGGATCGTCGGGCCCCCACTTCAGCGACATCTCGCCCGGTATTCAGCTTCCAGTGCCGACAGTTTCTGTTTGGACACGCGGCCCTGTTTCGCGGTGTAGCCCATGCGTCGCCGCAGCCGGATCTCGTCCATCCGGTTTTCCAGTCTGGTGCAGCGAACTTTTTCTCCACTGTCACGTGTGGCGCTGGCAGCTGCCGGCAGGCAGACGCAGAGCAGGACCAGCGCGATGCTCGCGCCCAGTGCAACAGGCTTCATGATTTAGCTCCCTGTGATAGTGACCGGGGGAGCATGCAGCGCCCGCCAGCGATGCGGCGAGCGACATATGTGATGGCTTTGCCGACTATCGCCGGTCTGGCACCAGTGGCTGCTGCGCAATCCGGAACTCGGCCACCGGCACACCGCCGATCAGGTGTTCCTGGATGATGCGCTCGAGTACTGCCGGGCTGCAGTGGCGGTACCAGACGCCTTCGGGATAGACGAGTGCAACCGGACCCTGCATGCAGACCTGCAGGCAGTTGGCCTTGGTCCGGTAAACACCACCCGGGCCGGTCAGGCCCAGTTCCTTGAGACGGCCTTTGAGGTATTCCCATGCGACCAGGCCGTCTTCCCGCGAGCAGCATTTGGGCTTGCCCTGGTCGCAGCACAGGAGGATGTGTCGCCGGATCTTGCTGATGCCGAGCTGTTCGAGTCGCGCCTGCAGTGTACGTTCGGAGTCGGGGGTGTCGTTCATTGTTCGCCTGTCGGTTTGAATCGATCTCCACGGGGTCCGGCCGTTGGGCTCCCCGGACATATCGCATACACTCCCTCGCGCTTTAAATCCGTATCTGCGATCAGGACAGGAGCTGCGATCAGGTGAGTAAAGGTACTGAAACCAAGACAATTATGGAATTCCTTGCCGAGAATCCCAGCGTGGATGTCTCGCGTGCCTGGGAACGCTGCTGGAACATCCACTCGAAGATCGTCGAGCGCGTACAGGCCCGTTTTGGCGTGCAGCGCCATGCGCAGACCGAGGGTTCTGATTACTGGAGTTCGCCGGACGGACAGCTCGAAGGTGCGTTCAAGGCCTACAGTGGTCCGGAGGTGGATTGGCTGGTGCACTCCTGGCTCGGCAACCGCAAGGCCAGCCTGCTCGACATGAATGCCACCGCATTCCTGAGCCAGCAGAACCGCGTGCCGCACCTGGGCATCATTTTCGGCACCATCCCCAAGCTGTACTTCTATGCCGAGTACATGCCGCGGGTAGACCTGCGGACCAACTATGAATACCTGCTCAAGTATTACGAGCCGGCCAACCAGGAGTTCCTCAAGTTCCGCAGCGATCCGAAATGGACGCGTTTCGTCAGTCACGGCACCTATCTGCGCGCGCTGATGTCACCCATAGCCACCAGTTCGCATGCCGAGCTCAACGACGAGAACATCGGTACCTGCGAAAAGTATCTGGTCGGTTTCGTCGATCGCTGGTTCCGCTGGCTGGACGATGCGGACACCGTCCCGGAGAACGAGCGCGCTGCCCAGCAGGAGTATGACTTCAAGATCCGTGAGCTGGGTTACCGTACCGATCCGATGAACGTTTTGCCGCAGCGGGTGCTGGGCGAGCAGGAGTTCAACAAGCGTCTGGACATGCGCATCGGTACGCAGCAGATGGCAGAGGCGCGGGGTCGCTGGCGGAAGGGCTGACCCGGGATTCGTCGCTTACCAGTGGCGAGTCGGAGCGGCGTGCTCCGACTCGCCCTGATCAGCTGGCCAGGAACAGCAGCAGGGTGACCAGCGGGATGCTTACGGCGACTGCCGCCAGCAGGATCTCACCCAGCACTTCGGCTTCATCCAGGCCCAGATTCATGAAATTCCTCAACATCGTCAGCACTCCTTGTGCAAATTCGCTACAGTTGTTTTCGACGTGCACAGGGTAGGTTCCCGTTGTTGCACGGTCCTTTCAGTGCGGTAACACGCTGTAACAATTTGTAACGCCCAAGCCCTTTTTTTTACAAAGGGTTACGATCTGTCCTGAAGGATCACCCACAACCCCGGACAGCCGGGCATTAGGCGGCATCAGACCGGAAAAAAACGTGACGCATGACGCGAATCCTGCTCATCGATGACGACGAAAAGCTGGGCGAACTGCTGAAGGCTTACTTCCAGCGTTTCGACATGCAGCTCGACAATGCCGTGCGCCCTTCCGAGGGGCTGATGAAGATCCAGCGCGACAAGCCGGACCTGGTGATCCTCGATGGCATGCTTCCCGAGCAGGACGGTTTTGATGTCTGTCGCACGATCCGCAAGAGCAGTTCGATACCTGTGGTCATGCTCACGGCGCGTGGTGACGTCACCGACCGGATCGTGGGCCTCGAGATCGGTGCCGATGACTATCTCTCCAAGCCCTTCGAGCCGCGCGAGCTGGTGGTGCGGATCCAGAACGTGCTGCGGCGGAGCCGGGCTGCGGAAGATGAGAACAGCAAGCTGTTGCGCTTTGGCAGTCTGCAGGTCGATACCGAGCGACGCACGGCCGAGCTTGATGGCAGCCCGATTGACCTGACCACGATGGAGTACCAGCTCCTCGTGCTGTTTGCCTCGAACCCGGGCCGGACCTTCAACCGCGACGAAATCCTCAACGAGCTGCGCGGCATCGATGCCCAGCTGTTTTCGCGCTCGGTGGACATTCTCGTCAGCCGCCTGCGGCAGAAGCTCGGCGACACCAGCCGCCAGCCGCGTTTCATCAAGACCGTCTGGGGAACCGGTTACGCATTCGTCGGGGTCGATCCGGCTTCCGCATGATCAGGGAGATCTCACGCTCGCTGTCGGCGCGCCTGGTGGGAGTATTCTTCGTCACCTCGCTGATCTACGGTTTCGGTTCCGTCTATGCGGTGCGCATGGTGCGCGAGACGGACTACCTGCGCGAAATCGTCGGCTCGCACATCTCGCTGCATGCCGACCTTGTGCTGAAAGAGATCGGGACGCCGCCCGATCCCTCGAAAGCCCAGGCCATCGTCGATCGTATCCCGGTGGATATCCGCATCAGCAGCCCGGGGATGGAGTGGTCGTCGGTGCCGGAGTTCCCCGAGCTGGATACGATCCCCTTCGGGCCGATCGCCTTTCTGGGACTGGATGAAGAGAGCCGCAAGGATATCGAGTCCTGGGCACGGGGCCTCGAGCGGGTGCGTTTTGCGCGCTACCAGGGCCATGTGTTCGCCGAACTGAAGGAAGGTCCGCATGTCGTGGTGTTTGCCTCGCCGCGGCTCTCGGAGCATCCGCCGCCGGACCTGACTGGTTCGGTGATGGTGCTGTTTTCGCTGTTCGTGCTGTCGCTGTGTTTCCTGGCCGTGCGCTGGCTGGTGCGGCCGATCAAGTGGATCCAGGCGGGTACCACCCGAATCGGCCAGGGCGACCTGGATTACCGCATCGTGACCAGTCGCCGGGATGATCTCGGCGATCTCGCCGCCGGCATCAATCACATGGCCGATGACGTGCGCGACATGCTCGAGGCCAAGCGCCAGTTGCTGCTTGCCATCAGCCATGAGCTTCGTTCGCCGCTGACCCGGGCCAAGGTGGCGCTTGAATTCCTCGACGACGACCAGGTCAAGCGCAACCTGCTCGACGATATCCGCGAGATGGAACGCCTGATCGCCGACCTGCTCGAGAGCGAGCGCATGAATGTCGGCCATACCACGCTGCGGCGGACGCTGGTCGACTTTTGCGCCATGCTCAACGGGCTGGTTCGCGATGAGTTCCAGGAGCAGGCGGCGCGGATCGTGCTGAAACTCCCGCCCGGTGTGCTCGTGCGCGAGGTGGACGAGGTGCGCATGCGCCTGGTTGCCAAGAACCTCATCGAAAATGCCCTGCGCTACACGCCACCGGATGCCGCCCCCGTCGAGGTGGCGCTCACGGTCAAGCCGGGCATGGTCCTGCTGCAGATCCGCGATCACGGTCCGGGCATTCCCGGGGAGCACCTGTCAAAGATCAGCCAGGCCTTCTACAGGGCAGATCCTGCACGGTCGCGCAGCACCGGTGGTCTCGGCCTGGGCCTGTATCTCGCGCGGCGCATCGCCGAGGCGCACAACGGCAGCCTGGTGATCGAGAGCGAGCTTGGCCAGGGAACGCTGGTGACGGTCACCATCCCGGACTTCGTGACTGCACAGGACGTGCTGTAAGCGCGTCGCCGCTGCCGGCCCGCGCGCAATCGGTTAGCATGCCTGCATGCCATTCCGGCCCAGCTGCCCAGCGGAGTACTGCCATGGACGAAGACGACAACCAGATTCTGGATGCGGCAGCAGAGCAGGTGGTCGAGCTGGGCAACCGCATGCTCGAGGCCGACGACGAGGCCGATTCCTGGGACGTGGCCGATGGCCTGCTGGCCGGAGCGGTCCAGTTCTGGCTGTATTCCCGCCAGCCCTGTGACGATCCGCTTTGCCAGAACTGTGCCGAAGTCAGCACTGCCGATTTGCGCATGCGCAAGCTGCTCGAGGAAACCCGGCGCTGTGCCGAGGAGAGCAGCTACTACGAGACGCCGTTCGACGTGAATGTGGGCCGGGCCTGATCCTGGTCAGGTCCGGGGCCAAAAGCTTCGTGCTATATTCCGGCGCCTTTTTTAACTACACGGATGCGGGACAATGCCGACGATTTACGTGACCAACCGGAGTGGCAAGAAGTACACGCTCAAGGCCGAGAACGGGCTCACCCTGATGGAGCCGCTGCGCGAGATCGACGACAGCATCGAGGCATTGTGTGGTGGCATGTGCTCCTGCGCCAGCTGCCATATCTTCATCAGCCCGGAGTGGTTCGAGAAGGTGCCGGGTCCGCAGAGCGACGAAGTCGAGTTGCTCGAGGGCACGGAAACCTACCGCAGCGCCGAATCGCGGCTGGCCTGCCAGGTCAAGGTCACCGATGCGATGGAAGGCATGACGCTGATCGTCGCGCCCGAGGAATAACCCGCCCTGCCTATCGATTACGAACACCTGATGTCGCTGCGCAGTCGCAGCGAGGCGGTCAGCTATACCGACCGCGAGACGCTGCTGTATGCGCTGTCCATCGGTCTGGGTCGTGATCCGGGCAATCGCCACGAACTCGCCTATGTTTCCGA
>JAHDYM010000102.1 GCA_023383705.1 Gammaproteobacteria bacterium
TCCTGATGGGCGCCTATCAGGACATCATGGGCGACACGCACAACCTGTTCGGCCGCGTCGCCGAGGTGCATGTTTATGCCGATGCCGAGGAGCCCGACAACTTCTGGATCGAGCGGGTGATTCCCGGCGCCACCGTGCACGAGATGCTGGCGCAGGTGCAATATTTCCCGAACGATCTCAGTCGTCGCATGAGCGATATCGTCAAGCGCAAGATCGATGCGGGGCAGGTGCGCCCCACCATGGGCATGGAGATCCTCGCGCAGTACGTGGCCTGCTTCAACGGCACGACCTACTGCGATGCCCGCGGTGGCGCGCAACCGGGCGGGCGCGAGAGGGTGCCGGCATGAGTGCGGCGCGGAAGCTCCCCGTCGCCCTGGTCCAGATGCGCTGTGCGGCGGATCCGCAGGTCAATCTGCAGCGTGCGCTGGAGATGACGCGCAAGGCCGCGCAGAACGGTGCCAGGCTGATCTGCCTGCCGGAGCTTTTCCAGAGCCGCTATTTCTGCCAGAGCGAGGACAGTGCGCACTTCGCGCTGGCCGAGCCCGTGCCGGGACCGGCGACCGAAGCCTTCGCCGTACTGGCGGCCGAATTCGATGCGGCCATCGTCATCAGCCTCTTCGAGCGGCGCGCAGCCGGCCTGTATCACAACACGGCGGCCGTGCTCGACGGGCGCAAGGGTTACGCCGGCATGTACCGCAAGATGCATATTCCGGATGATCCGCGCTACTACGAAAAATACTATTTCACGCCGGGCGACCTGGGCTTCAAGGTATTTGCGACCGATGCCGCCAGGCTGGGCGTACTCGTCTGCTGGGACCAGTGGTACCCGGAGGCAGCGCGGCTGACGGCGCTCAAGGGTGCCGAGATCCTGATCTACCCGACCGCCATCGGCTGGCATCCGGAGGAGAAAGCGCGCGTCGGTGAACGCCAGCACATGGCGTGGGAGACTGCACAGCGCGCCCATGCGATTGCCAACGGCTGTTTCGTGCTGGCCATCAACCGCACCGGTTTCGAGCCGGACCCGGCAGGAAACGGCGGCATCGAGTTCTGGGGGCAGAGCTTTGCGGTAGCGCCGGACGGGCGGGTACTCGCCCGCGGCCCGGCGGATGCCGAGACCATCATCGAAATCGAACTCGACCTGGACGAGATCGAGGCATTCCGCATCGGCTGGCCGTTCCTGCGCGACCGGCGCATCGACGCCTATGCGGGCATCACGCGCCGCTTCGACGACGAGTAGCAGCGGCTTCAGCCGCGATCCCGTTCCCGCCCTCAGTGCGGTTCGCCGATGCCCTGCGTGCGCGCGAGATAACGGCCGATGTCGGTCGGGTTCTTGAGGAAGCGCCGCCCGTTCCACTCCTTCACGTCCATGTCGCGCAGCGCATCGGCCGGTGCCGACGCATGCAGCACCAGTGCCGGCAGCCCCTGGTTCTCCTCGCCGATTTCGGCAATCACCGCGGCGCGCGGACGGGGAAAGTCGAGATAGATCACATCCAGCGCATCGCGCAGCTGTGGGTAGAAACCGAGCAGCCCCTCGAGCGTGGCGCAGGCCGGGCAATAGTACGGGCCCTGATCCCTGTCCATGAAACCGGGTTTGAGCAGTAGCAGTTTGTCATGCGGCATGGCCGATGCTCCATTGATCCGGGGAGGTTTGCATTTTTGCACAGTTGCAGACAGCATTACGCTTTCTGTCTATAAACATACCGCGCCCTGAGGCGCTCCCAGCCGGAGATCAGTCGAGATGGTGACCTATATTGCTACGCTGCTGGCCAAGCCTGGCCACGAACTCGAGGTTGCGAAGTTCTACCAGGATCTGGAACCCCTGATGCGTGAGGCGAAGGGCTTTCATGGCCGCAACGTCTATCGTGCCCGGCCCGGTACGGTCGAGGCTGAAGTCCGCCGCGTCACCCCGGCTGCGGAGCTCGCCGCCCATCCCCAGCACGAGGATGGCCCGCAGGGAGTGCAGTTCGTCATCGTCGAAAAATGGGACAGCGTTGCCGACCGGATTGCATTCTCGCGCGGCGCATCGAGGGCCCGCAGCGCGCAACTGTTTCCGCACCTGCTGCCCTCGCACTCGCACGAAGTCTACGAGGACGTGACGACTGCCGGCTGAGCGGGGTGTGCGCCCCTTGACGGGGCGCTGTACCGGCAGCGTGCCTTTCAGCGTGTGCTGGCGAAGGACTGCAGCCGCACCTGCGGCGTGATGTAGCCTTCCTGCGGCGGTTCGACGTTGGCGAGAGCCGTCGACAGGTACTTCTTGTTGCAGTCGCTGAGTACTGTCACGACCACCGCGTCGGGGCCCATTTCCTCGACCAGCTTCATCGCACCGATGATGTTGGCCCCCGAGGAGATGCCGAGGCCGAGGCCGAGCCGGTGGGCGAGCGACTGGGCCATCAGGATCGCATCGCCGTCCCAGACATCGACCACGCTGTCGAGTTCGGCGAGCTTGACGATGGACGGGATGAACTCGTCGCTGATGCCCTGGATGCGGTGTGAGCCGACCTTCTTGCCAGTGCTCATCGTCGGCGAGTTGGCGGGTTCAAGCGGGTGGATGCGTACCTTGCGGGCGCCACGGCGCAGGTGCCGTCCAACGCCCATCACCGTCCCGCCGGTGCCGACGCCGGCCACGAATGCATCGGCGGCGACGCCAAACTGGCCGAGCTGGGTCTCGATTTCCGGGCCAGTCATGATCTGGTGGGCTTCCACGTTGTCCGGGTTGTCGAACTGGCGCGGCAGGAAGGTGTTGGGATTTTCGTCGGCGTATTCCTGCGCCATCTTCACGGCACCGATGAATCCGCCCTGGGCCTTGGAAACCGGCACCACCTCGGCACCGAGGTTGTGCATGAGCTGCACCCGTTCATAGCTCATCCAGTCCGGCATGTAGATGCGTACCCGGTGGCCGAGTGCGCGGCCGATGGCCGAAATCGAAATGCCGGTATTGCCGCTGGTCGCTTCGGCGATCACGGCGCCTTCGCGCAGTTCGCCGCGCTCGATTGCCCGGCGAATGATGTGGTAGGCCATGCGGTCCTTGACGCTGCCGGTCATGTTGAGCAGCTCGTACTTGGCGTACAGGCGACGTGGCTGGCCGTTGAAGGTGTAGCGGATCTCGAGCAGCGGAGTCTGGCCGACGAGGGCGGCGATACCGGTGATGGAACGCATGGGCTGTGCTTTGCTCACCTTGCGACCACCGTTGTGGTGGCTTTCTGTTCCACCCCGGCACGGGTCCAGCGCAACTCCACCTTGTCCCCGGGGTTGAGCTTCTTCAACAGTTCATTGAAGCCGCCGAGGCCGTTGACCGCATTGCCGCCCATGTGGGTGAGGATATCGCCCGCCTGCATGCCGGCCTTGTCCGCCGGTGAGCCTGGCACCACACCCTCGAGCCGCAACCCCGGGCCCTGGAAGGCAAAGTCCGGGATGGCGCCCACCGATACCCGACGCGAGCCGGAACCGGCGGGCGGCGCCGCAGCGCTGCCGGACGCGGCACTGACGCTCAGGCGCTTGTCGGTCGAGGCCAGGTAGTCGATGGCCTCGGTGGCAACCGTCGCCACCTTGACCATGCCCGCGCCATCGACCTTGTCGGGCGTGTCGGTCGGCCGGTGATAGTCGAGTCCGGCTCCGGAGAAGATCTGCACACCCGGTATGCCGGCATCGATGAAGGCCTTCTGGTCGGAGGACTCGGCGGCACCCGGGATCATGCGGGTCTGCACGCCGGTGACGGCGGTGATGCCGCGGAACACGAAGGGCCACTCGCGCGCACTCTCGGTGGCGATCACGGAAACCGGCTGCTCACCGAGGCGGCCGACCGTATCCATGTTGATCACGCCGAAGATGCCGGCAACCGGCACCGGCAGCGGATTGGCCACATAGTGCCGTGAGCCGAGCAGGCCGGCTTCCTCGCCGCTGAAGGCGATGAACACGATGGTGCGCGGCGGTGCCGGCCGGGCGGCGAGGTGCTTCGCGATCTCGATCAGTACCGCAACACCGCTGGCATTGTCATCCGCGCCCGGATGCAGCTTGCCCAGCGCATCGACGCGGCCACCCGGCCAGCCGAATCCCAGGTGATCGTAATGTGCGGTCACCAGCGCCACCTCACCCTTCAGCTTCGGATCGGAGCCGGGCAGTACCGCAATCACGTTGCGGAGCTGGCGCTCGCTGTTGTCCACGCCACCCTTTGCGCTGAAAGTCTGGAACCAGCTGCCGCCGTCGCCGCCAGGTTGCAGCTTCGCGGCGGCAAATTGCTCCTTGATGTACTCGCTGGCTGCTGCCAGGCCGGCACTGCCAAAGCCGCGGCCCTCACGCTCGGGCGCCGCAAGGAAATTGACGTGCCGCATGAGCTGCTCGGCCGACCAGGCGGCGGGTGGCTCCGCCAGTGCTGCCCGCCGCGGCAGAACCGGAGCGGCCGGCAGGCCACTACCCTGGAGGTTTACCAGCAGCGGGGAATCGGTGGTCGGCCACTCGCCCTTGGCGACGTTCGCCGGTTCCTCGCCGGCGAAGGCCAGCCAGGAGTACTTGCCGTAGTGGGGCAGCTTGCGTGCGAGTCCCGCCAGCGCTGCCGACGGATCAACCGTGATCCAGCCGATCGCCAGCTTCGGGTCGTCGGGATGGCGATGCGTCAGCACATGCGAGTGGCCGGCAAAGGCCAGTTCGCTGCTGCCAATGCGTATGCCGTTGTTGCTGACGGCCAGGCCGAGCGCCGGGTCGCTGCCAAAATGGCTGGCGGCAAAACGGTTTTGCCGTCCGAGCAGCCACACGCTGCGGTCAGCCGGCAGCTTGCTGATTTCCCGGTCGGTCACGAACGTGATCTTGTGTGAGGGACTCTGCCAGGCGCCGAGCGCACGGCGCCAGGCTTCTGTTTCGGCAGCCGGTTCGGCGGGCAGTACCGCGAGTACCTCGCTGGCACCGAAAATCTGCCCGATGCTGGGTGCGGTTTCGCGCGGGTCGAGGATGCGGAACACATCGAAGGCCGGATCGACGGCGACGGATTGCGGTGCCGACGCGGTTTCGATGCTGAAGGGCGTGACCGGATCACGGCTGCGGATCTTCGTGACCACCGGCCCGGCAGCCGTTGTCACCACGACAGGGACTTCCAGTTCATAGGCGCCCTGCTGCTGCTGGCGGATTTCGCCACTCACCGTATAGCGACCGCCCTTCTCCGTTGCCTTCACGTTGGCGACGCGCAGATCGGCTGCACCGCTGCGGTTGGTCCACTCGTCGAAGAAACGGCCGAGATCCTGGCCGCTGACCTTTTCAAACACGCTACGCACGTCGCTGAAGCTGGCGCGCTGGCCGCGATAGTCCTTGTAGAAGCTGCTGAGCGCCTGGCGGAAGGCAGCATCGCCCATCTGCTGGCGCAGCATGTGGAAACCCATCAGCGTCTTGCCGTAACCGACGGCTTCCGTCGCGGCGCTGTGCCTGGAACGGAATTCCCGCAGCGGGAAGTCGGCGCTCACGCTGGCGAAGTCGCGGTACTTCTTCAGCACGTCGCGACGGTACTCGGTGCCCTGGCCCTCGATCTCCTTCATGAGGTGATCGGCGAGATAGGCCGTGAGGCCCTCGCACCAGTTGCCGGTGGCGTAGTCGACGTAGACCGAATTGCCCCACCAGTTGTGCAGGATTTCGTGCGGATAGGAGGAGGTGAGGATGAAGGGAAAGCGGATGACCTGCGGCCCGAGCAGCGTGTAGGAGGGCATGCCGTAGCCGGTTTCCCAGAAATTCTCGACCAGGGCGAACTTGCGGTAGGGATAGGCGCCGAGCAGTTCGTTGTACATGCGCAGGTAGCGGCTGGTGGCATCGAGGTACTTCGCCGCGAGCGCCGGGTCAGGCTGGCGCAGGTAGACCTGGGCCTCGACCATGCCGGCATTTGCGGTGTAGGGCGTGAGCGGACCGCCAGCCAGCGAGATTTCGTCCACGGCACTCGGCGATTCCCAGCGCGCCATGCCATCGGTACCCGTGGAGACGCCGTTGCCCGGGGCGATCAGGTGCCAGCCCTGTGGTGCGTTGACGGTGAGCGAGTAGGTGACCAGTTGCTCCGCCTGTGCACCGGCGAGTTGCGGATACCAGAGCGTGCTGCCGGCGAGGTACACGCCCTCGTTGCTGATGATGCCGGGGGTCTCGGCGAAGCTGCGCGCGTATTCCTCCGGGCTTGCGGTGGGCGGGATGTCCACCAGCCCGCTGTACTCGATGCGGAAGGTGCTGCTGCCGGCCGGCAGCTGGAGGCGGTAGGCCGATACGCCGCGGCGGTTGGCCAGTTCTTCACTGGTGCCGTTGATGCCGGAAAAAACCCTGTTGCCGGCATCGGCCGGCAGCTTCTCCACGGCCGGCTTCGCGGCAGTGATCTCGAAATTGGCAGCGAGCACGAATTCCAGCGGCTGGCCGGCCAGTGCAGCGGGCAACGTGACCTCCGCCACGCTGGACAAACGGTGCGTCGCCGGATCGATCGTGGCCTTGAGCTGGTAGGCCGGCCACTGTGCCGGTGTTGCCGACCAGGCTGGTGTCGCCAGGCCGAGGCTGAGCAGTGCAGCCAGAATCGGCAATCCCGTGCTGGCCAGTTTCGATACCCGCATCATGGTCGGTCCTTTGCTGGGGGGAACGGCTGATTGTAGTCGGTACCGGCCGGCTTGCCACATACAGCCCCTCCAGCAGTCCTGCCTCGCGCTTTGCCGGGGGGTGGTGCACGAACCGCGCCCGCCATCCCGCTGGAGGAAGCGTGGGGACAGCCCCCGGTAGGCGAGGCGCGGCCCGTGCGTTGAGGGGTTCATCGCGTGGATGAATCTTTCCTCAACGCTGTCTCAAATCCTGAGATCGCCGGCCAAGTCGCCGGATTGGCCGCCGGGATAAATGCCGAGGGCCTTGCCCAGTTCGGTGCGGACCAGGTTGCGCAAGGCTTCCGGTTCCATCACCTCCACCGCGGCACCGTGCCGGAGGATGTCCATGACCAGTTCGCGGGGATCGCGGTAGGGCACCCGCAACTCGTAGCGACCGTCGGTCAGAAACTGCCCGGATTGCTGCGGATGCCAGCGTTCGTCGGCGATCCAGCGGGCGCGTTCGGCGGAAAAGCACAGCACCGCGGTGCGCGTCGCGCGGCCGGCAAAGATGCCGTAGGCGCTGCCGAAGTGCGCGTCCAGTTCGGCGTCCGGGATGTCCCGGGCCACCTTGTCCAGGGTCCGTGCCTGGCTGATGCGGTCGATCGCGAAGGTGCGCAGCGCCTTGCGCGACGGATCCCAGGCATCGACGTACCAGTTGTCGCGATAGTGCGCCATGCGCTGTGGCGATACCTGCCGTGCGGTGTGCTGGTCCCTGAGTCGCGAGTGGTAATGAAAGGCGAGCTGTCGCCGCTGCAGGACCGCGGATGCGACGGTATGAAAATCGGCACCCGCCGCACGGCCGAGGCCACCGAGCAGGCGGATGCGTCGCGGTACTTCGGAGAGGTGCAGGTGCTGGTGGCTGATCAGGTCCTCGATGCGCTTCGCCAGCGGCGCGAGGTGCTCGCCGAGCAGTCCCGGCCCCAGCTTGTCGAGCAGGCCGTGGAAGGTCACCAGGGCCTGCAGTTCGGCTGCCGTGAACCACAGGCCCGGCAGCTCGTAGCCGCGGCCATCGGGGTCGGGCCGGTACAGGAAGCCACCGGTCTGCTCATCGGCCTCGAGCGGTGCGCCGAGTGCATCGCGCAGGAAGGCGATGTCACGATAGAGCGTGGCCCGCGAACAGCCATCGAGGCGGTCCATGAGGTCGGTCGCCGTGATCGGCGTGCGGCGACCGGAAAGGATGCCGTGCAGCCGGAAGATGCGTTCGTACTTGTCCATCAGCTCCCGCCGTGCGTGACGCTCGTCGAGTAGACATTGATCACCACCACCCCGGAAACGATGAGCAATATCCCGATGATCGCCGGGGCATCCAGCTTCTCGCCGAAGAATGCGAAGCCGGCCAGCGTGATGAGCGCCACCCCGGTGCCGGCCCAGACGGCATAGGCGATACCGATGGGCAGCGTCCTGAGTGCCAGCGACAGGAAGTAGAACGAGGCCACGTAGGCGACGACGACGACCAGCGAGGGTGCCAGGCGCGTGAAGCCCTCGGTGTTCTTCAGGAACGAGGTGCCGATGACCTCGGAAACGATGGCGACGGCGAGATAAATCCAGTGGCTCATGGGCTTGATGCTCCCAGCGGGGGTGTGCCGGCTCAGGCGGACAACTTGCGCTCAGGCACCGACGGCTCTGCCCCGGAATATGAACCAGGCGGCGCCGAGAATGCACAGTCCAGCCCACAGGTAGTCCAGCTTCAGGGGCTCTTTCATGTAGAAGATCGCAAAGGGTACGAATACGCTCAATGCGATCATCTCCTGCAGGATCTTCAGCTGGCCCAGCGACAGCACGCTGTAGCCGATCCGGTTGGCCGGCACCTGCAGCATGTACTCGAAGAAGGCGACGCCCCAGCTGACGAGGGCGGCCAGCAGCCAGGGTTTCGCGCTCAGCTCCTTGAGATGCGCGTACCAGGCAAAGGTCATGAACACGTTGCTGAGTGACAGCAGCAGGATGGTCAGGCTGATTTGTCGCATTTCCTTACCCGTGAAAACAAATCTGACACCATTTACGCTGAACGATCCGGTTCAGACCGATACGGATGCGCCGCCAGCGGACCGGCGTCGCACCTTCACGACAACGTCCAGTCGATGACCCAGGCGATTCATGACGGTCATGAGTCGGTCCACCGTAAAGCGGCCAAGATCTGCATTACGGATGCGGGAAAAATCGGCAGCGGCGATACCTGTACGGGCGTGGGCCTCCCGTACACTCAGGTTCTGTTTGTCCAGCGTCTTTATGATCTCGGTGGCCAGGAGGGCCTTTAATTGCAGCAGGTCAGCGTTTGGCTGTCCGAAGTCCAGGTACACATTGCCGCTACCTCGAATGAAATCTGCATGCCCACTCGTCATCGCAGGATCTCCTTCAGTCTTGCCAGTCGATCCCTGACGAGATTGATTTCGTGCGCCGGGGTCTTGATGCCGCGAGTGGCTTTCTTTTTGAATGCGTGGACTACCCATAGGTCCGCTCCAATCTGTACCGCGTAGACCACCCGGTAAGCATCACCTCGCCACGGCCGCGCAATCTCGAATATTCCAGAGCCCAGGCCCATCAGTGGCTTGGCAATATCCGCTTTGCTGCCTTCGGCCGCCACAGTTAATGCCGCGAGACAGATGGCCTGAACCTCGTTGGGGAACTCTGCAAACGCTTTTCTGGCTGCGCTGACCCACGATATCGGCCGGGTTGGTCTGGTCATCTGACGGGCAACGCTACGTTGTCATATATGACAACAGATAGCAAGCTCCCCCTGGTCGGGCTGTGACTGCCGTTGATTCCGACAGTTCAGTTACTTCGACTCAAGTCGCTTTACTTGTGGATCCAGGGAGTTCCGTTGACCGTACCGACACATAGGTTACAGGTCATTCCGGACACATAGGTAACACTTC
>JAHDYM010000103.1 GCA_023383705.1 Gammaproteobacteria bacterium
GCCAGCCATGCCGACATGACGCGAAGCGTTTCCACACAAAACGGCATAGAGCCCGGGTTTCGGCCACATTGCCGTCCTGGTCCTGGTCGCGGGTATCGCGGCCCAGCGCCCATTCGATCAGGTTGCGCTGCTCTTCGGCGGGCACGCCGGCCAGTGCAGGGCTGATGTTGGCGTTGTCCGTGCGGATCCGGTTGGCTGTATCGCTCAGGTTGCCGCCGGCAACATTGCTGAACAGGCGGCGCTGGTTGCTGTCTGGCAAACGGCTGGCTGCGCCGCCTTCGCCGGCGCGGTCGCCATCCGGTGTTGCCGACCAGAAACTGAAGGCCTCGCGCCGGAACAGGCCAGTGAAAGGATCGATGACGGCTTCGCCATCCTGGCCGACCAGTTCGCCATCGCTGAAACGGTACTTCTTCAGGTTGCCAATCCAGCGCGTGCGCTCCGTGGGCTGGAATACGGACAGGTACACGTCGCTCAGGTTTTCAGTCCGGTTGAAGGCGTTCACCGGCACGGTCGGGGCGGCAAAGCTGCCGGTGTTGTCGAAGATCGACAGCACGATGCCGCTGAGTGCGGCGGCGAGGCTGGCCGTGTCATCCGCCGTCAGGTATTGCCCGCCGCCGCGATCCGCCGTGCTTTCCAGCAGCGGAAAGTCGGCTGCGAAGCCGATGGTGTGGGTGGTGACTGTCTGTATTCCCGGCAGTCCCGGGCTCAGGTCGTAGCTGGCCAGATATGCTGCCAGGTCATCGAGGCAGCGCCCCTCGCCAGTGCCGTCGCAGTCGGCCGCCACGGTCGTCGCAAACCCGGGCAGTCCGCGGATCCTGCTGACGGCACCATCGTCGGCGGAGGGTTCGCCATCGGTCAGCAGGATGATGAAGTTCTTGCTGCAGGCTTCGTCGAGCGGTGTCCTGTAAACGGATCCATCCGGATCGTTGCCAACGCGCGATTCTGCCACGCTGCGCTCATCAACACTGTTGCCGTAGTCGACCGCTCGTCCCATGAAATACTGGGCCGCTTCATACAGGGTTTCCGACAGCGGCGTCTGGCCACTTGCGGACAGGTTGTTGACGATGGTCTGCACATCGTCCCTGGAGGTTTCGATATCCTCGATTGCCGCGATGACCCGGCCGCCTTCGCTGCGATTGAAGCGCATCACGCCGACATTCACGTTCCTGATGCCGGTGCTGAGGCTGTTCACGGCCTCCTTGACGATGTCGAGGCGGGTTCTCTGCACGGTGGGCGCGTTGCTGTTCCAGTTGAGCCAGTTGCCGTCATAGATGGTGTAACGGTCGGTCCAGGCCGGTTCCTGTTCATCACTGATTGCCCACGGGCCCTCGACACCATTGGAGGCGTAGGGCTCGCTGTCGAATCCCGCCCCGTGCAGACCGCGATCGCTCAGGCACTCGACCGGGTCATCGGCCCGGTCGCCGCTCAGCGCATGCCAGCGCTGGTTGCTGTAATTCCAGCCAAGCAGTGAATCGGCGTAGTAGCCGACCTCGGTGAGCGGCTGCTTGCTGGCTTCACAATAGTTGATGGCCTTGAGCACCAGGTTGGGGCTGTCGCAGGGCGGCAGGCCGCTTGTCGTCGTGTAGTAGAGGGCATCGCTCCGGTAGCAGCCGCCGAAGTTCGTGCCTGCATCGAAGGGCATCTGGGTCTCGACCAGGGTATTCATGCTGCCGGAGGTGTCGATAATGAACAGGACGTTGGCGTTGGTGGTCGTCGTGCTCCGGTCGCTGAGGAATATCTCCGCATCATCGGCTTGCAGCGGAGACGCCAGGCCCAGTGCCAGGACCGCGCCCGCCAATCCTGCCAGCAATTGCCGGAGCGTGCGGCAAGCCTTCCGCGCTGCTGCGTTGCATTTCATCGGGGTTTGACCCCCTGCGGCAGGTCCAGGACGATACGCTTTACCCGCAGCGTCTGCGGTTCGTAGTAAACGTGGACCAGCGTGCGTGGATCGCTGCCCGCCGTCCGGTAGATTTCCAGTACCGCCGCCTGTCCGGCCGGCTGCCGCTCGGCCATGCCGGCATACCACAGGGTCTTTGCCGTCACCTGCAGTGCCACCACCCGGCAACTGGTACAGGGGCGTATCGTGAGCTGTGCATCCGGCCTCGCCGGCAGTTGCAGTTGCTCCGGCCGCAGTTCAAAAGCCTGTTCGATCTGCCGGATCGCCGCCTGGCCTGCCGGCAGCCAGATGGCCAGCAATACCAGCAGGCCGATGCGCTTGCCCATGTTCATCGCCCGGATGCACCTGTGACCGCGAAGCCCTGCACGAGTCGCGCCCGTGCCCCGCGCTGTTCGGTGGCGCCCTCGGCCTGCACCTCATAGTTGAAGGTCGGTACGCGGGTGATCGAACTGCCGGGTGTCAGCGACTCGCCGCGATAGCACACCGTGGTGGTGTAGCTGCCGCCCAGTGCATCGATGACTACCGGCGCATCCGCGACGGCGGTATCACAACTGTCGGTGAGGGCCGGATCGCCGGCGCGCAGGATGCTGTCGATGCCGGCCTGGGCGAGTTGCCAGGCGTTCTGCCGGTACTGGTTGTTGCCGGCCATCAGCAGCCCGAGGCTGGCGGTGCGCATGGTCGAGATGGCCAGGATGGTGAGCACCATCAGCAGCACCAGGCTGATGATCAGTACCGCGCCGCGTTGTCTGTGCATTGCCTGCCGGCCTTGGTCCATGTCAGGAGCCCTGGTTGTTCAGGTAGATGGTCTTGCTGATCTGCATGCGCCGCGCATCGGCCGGGTAGTCGGCGGTTCCGGCAACGAGGTCGCCGAGGTCGGCGTCGGGGGTGGGATAGCTGCCTGTGTCGCTCCAGGCCCGGTCATCGGCGGGTGTACTGACGAGCATCCACAGGCGCACGGCAATGATCGCTGCATCGACCGTGACCAGCGGATCGTCACCGTCCACATAACGATTGACGCTGCCGTCACCGTCGGTATCGATGCCAAGCTGCACCTGCAGGTTCTCCACGCCGGGGATCACTTCGTCCTCGCCGAGGCTGCCGTTGGCGCGCAGCGTGAGCCGGCGCAGTGAGGGCTGGCTGGTGTCGAAGCTGGAGCGCTCGTTCACGTAGTAGGTGCTGAGTACGACGTTGTGCGTTGCCGATTCCGTACCGAGGTCCGGTACGGCGCCATCGTTGAAAATCCGGCCTTGCGACAGGCTGGTCTGCACCTGCAGGCGCCCGGCCTCGGGCGCAGGCTCGACGCCGCCGGTCCAGGGTTCGGCATGGCGCAGCGTCAGCACATCGCTGCCGGCGCGCGGGCTGTTCGAGAAGGCCGGGCAGGGGAGGTCGTAGTTGTCGTCGCTCACCTCGATGGCCCTGCCGATATCCAGCACCCAGGCAGCGACATCGGGGCTGCTGCTGCAGGGAACAACGATGCCTGCCGGGACGGTGACCATGGCGGGTTCGGCATTCCGGCCCCAGTAACGCGCCAGACGTATGTCGGGTTCGATGGTATCGAGTGCGAAGCGTGCACTTTCCTGCAGGCGCGAAAGGCTGTCACTGGCCCGGTAGGTGTTCTTGCTCTGGCTGTATATGTAGAGGGCGCCACCAGTCAGGAACAGGCCGATCGACATGGCTACCATCAGTTCGATGAGGGTCATGCCGCGCTGCTGCTGCGCACTTCGCATGGCATGCCTCATGGCTGCAGGCTCAGGCTGTAGCTGGCAGGCTCGGTCTGGCCGATCTCCGGCCATTGCAGGGTGATGGTGTAGACCGGCGCTACTGCCGCATCGACGACGATCTCGGCACCTGCACCCTCCGGCAACTGCGCGTCGATCTGGCGGGTCCAGCTGTACCAGTCGTCACTGGCCAGTTGTTCCGGCGTGCAGTCTTCGTCACCGTTGACACAGGACTCGTCGCTGCCGGGGCCCGTGCCGGCATAGGCGTTGCCGGCCTGCTGGTTGGCGCGAATCCGGTCGGCCATGTCGGCCGCAAGATTGACCGCAGTGGTGCGGTAGATCGCGGTGCGCCCGGCGCGCAGCCCTTCGAGGTAGAGCGCGGCGATGCCCAGCATGCCGACTGACATCACGACCAGGGCGACAAGCACCTCGATCAGCGTGAAACCGTACGCCGCAGCGGGTGTCCTGGTGTGGAGGCTGCGCATGGCTTCAGCACCCTCCCAGCGGATTGATGTCGGCATTCTGCAGGTCGGCGCGCTGGCGCCGGATCTCTGGCTGGCCGGTGGGCTGGATGCGGATCCAGCGGCCTGCCGCCACGCCCCGGCCGGTATCGCGGTCACCGCGCGCATCGCAGATCTGGATATCAGTGGTGGAGTCCGCCACGCGCAGGCTGCCGCCATTTGAAAAGACCACGCGTCCGGTGCGCTCCGCCGGAAAGACGTCCAGCTCGAAAACCCGGGCGGAGTCGATCGGCCCGTGCCGCTGCAGGATGGTTTCCCCGGGGCCTGCCGAGCCATCGTCATCGCTGTCGACGAATACCAGCCAGCCGGCCTTGAGGTCGCTGCCGGCCTGGCAGTCGGTACCAGCGGTATTGGCAGGGCACAGCAGGACCGTGGCCCGCCGGGTAATTGCCTCGCCGCGCGCTGCGTGCAGGCTGCCGACGAGGTCGTTGACCGTGGTACTCATGCGGCTGTTGTTGAGCATGTCATTGAAGGCCGGCACCGCGAGTCCCAGCGCGAGGGCCAGGATACCGACAATGACCATGAGTTCGATGAGGCTGAAGCCTTCTTCTTTTTCGTACACCGCAACGTCCGACGCGAGAAACTGCCTTGGACAGCTATCGTGCCTCCGTCGCTTGCGCAGGGGAAACGCCGCCGATAATCGGCAAAATATTCAGGATGGGCGGGGGAACTGAATTTCATTCAGATTGTTACGACGGACATCTAAGCTGATTGCTCGATGTGTCGGCCGGTGCGGCGCGCGGGCGACCCGTGTAACTGACGATCACGCTTCTCGCGGCCTCCGGCCCGCGATCGTCGCAGAGGTTGAGTGTGCCGTTGACGGAGCGCTTGCCATAGGGGCGGAAGACGAAGGCGCTGCGGTTGGCGGTGATCATGCCGCCAGGCCATGCGGGTGTGGACTGCAGCACGGTTTCGCCGGCATCCACCTGCGGCGGGTCGTCGCGATCGCGATTGACGAAGACGATGAAGCCCGACTGCCAGGGCTGCGTGTGGTGGCAGTTCCGGCCGTCGATGCTGCGGCACAGGGCGACATCGGTGCCGTGCTTCTCGGCCTCCTGTCGGGCCAGGTGAATGCCGTGCACGAGGCCATTGACCTGCGCGACCATGCGGGCATCGAGGAGCAGATTGCGGAACGCCGGTGCGCCAAATGCCGCGAGCACGCCAGCCACCAGGCTGACGAGGAGGAGTTCGAGTACGTTGAATCCGGCCTGGTTTTGCATAAATCGCTGTGTCGATACGCTAGCGCAGCGCGCACCGGCAGGACATGCGCCAATCAGCCACAAATCACCGGATTTGCCGGATCCGGTGCCGGTTTGGTTTACACAGGGGCGGGCGGGTCGCTAAAATTCGTCCACTCAACGAGTTTGTGAATGGATCTGCAGTGAGCCTACGTACCCGGATCGAAGAGACCCTGCGCGAGCATGGGGTGACGCCAACCGCGCAGCGCATCGAAGTGAGCATGCTGCTGCTGGCCGAGCCCTGTCACAAGTCCGCCGACCAGATCCTGCAGACCTTGCGCAGCAATGGCAGCCGCGTGTCCAAGGCCACGGTCTACAACACGCTGAACCTGCTCTCCAGCAAGGGCATCCTGCGGGCCATTTCGCTTGACCCCACCCGTATCGTCTATGACTCGACGACGGTCGTGCACCACCATTTCCTCAACGAGGATACCGGTGAGCTCATGGATATCGACTCCAGCCAGGTGGAACTGCACAAGCTGCCGGTCCTGCCTCCGGGCATGCGTGCCGAGAGCGTCGAGCTGATCATCCGGGTTCGCCCGCAAAAGTAGCCGCTCGGCGGCGGTCTTTGCCCGGGTTTGCTGGCCGGGCCAGGTTGATTGCTGGCCTCCGGCCGTTTCCCTATACTGCGCGCCGGCGCCGGGGTAGCTCAGTTGGTAGAGCACCGCATTCGTAATCGGGGCAGCGATGCTATGGTGACGGGGGCAGAAGCTAAGCGCAGCAAGGCTTTAGGGCCGCCAGCGAGGCACCACGGGGTTGCAGCAGACACGGTTTAGACAAGTTCTTGGGTTCCGCCGCTTTAGCTCAGTTGGTAGAGCAGTTCATTCGTAATGAAAAGGTCGCCAGTTCGAATCCGGCAAGCGGCACCAAAAAGTGAGAAGGGCAGCCCACGCGGGCTGCCCTTTTTGCTTTAGGCGGCTCACAAGTAGCAACCTGTGCGATAAGGTGCTCCACTGTCTAAACGCCTAGGAGCACCGCTGCATTGAGCGGGCAACGGCACAGCGAGAACGGACGAAGAATGAATGACCAGCTAGCACTAGAACTCAAAGAAGCTGACGCGCGAGAGGAAGGCGTTGCCGCCCTGGTGAGCCACGACGACATCCATGTATCGAAGTCCACATTCCTGAACGGATTGGCGAACCACGTACACCGATGGTTCAGGCTGACGCCGAGCTTTGGACCAGAGCTTGTGCAAGAGATGATGGAGCGCCTCGGGGTGCGCGACGGTGAGACGGTCTTAGACCCGTTCGCTGGAGCAGGCACCACCCTCATTGAAGCAAAGCTCGAAGGCCGGGATGCCGTCGGCTTCGAGATAAATCCGCTCCTGCACTTCGTCAACGAAGCAAGCCTTGAGTGGGCGGTCGATCCCAAGGTCCTCCGCCACCAGCTCCAGCGTCTCGAGTCCGAGGTCGGAAAGTCGGAGGGAGTAGCGCTCGATGACCTGGAAGCGCACGGGCTCACCATCCCACCCATCCACAATCCGACTCGCTGGTGGCGCCCCGACATCCTCGTGCAGATACTGTTCCTGCGGCGAGGCATCTTTGCGACCGAGGATCCCCACGTCAGACGCCTTCTGCTTCTCGCGCTGGCCGGAGTTCTTGTTCCCGACCTCACGAACGTGACGCTAGGCCGGTTGCAGTTGCACTTCATCGATCGGACCGGCCATGACATCAACGTATGGGCGATCTTCAGCGCCCACGTAGGTCGAATCGCCGACGATTTGGAAAGCTTGCGGGAGTCCGGCGCTCATCTGAGAGGCTACGCCCGCTGTTACCACCAAAACAGCATGGACCTATCACAGCTCCGGCTTGATCGTCGTGTATCGGCCGTGGTGACATCTCCACCGTACCCCAACCGGTATAGCTACGTGTGGAACACAAGGCCGCATCTGTACATGCTGGGCTTGATGCAAACCGCCAAGGAAGCGTCCGACCTTGATAAGCGCACGATCGGTGGTACGTGGGGCACCGCCACGTCGGAGCTCTCGAAGGGAGTGTTTGAACCAGCCAGCCCGGCTATTGCCGCAGTAGTAGGACCGGTTGTCGAAGAGATTAGGGCTCAGGACAACCTTATGGCCAACTACGTGATGCACTACTTCAACCGCCTGACGGCGCAAATCGCGGCGATGGAACCCATAGTCACAGACGACGCGCGCATCGCCTACGTCGTCGGTAACTCGTGGATCAAAGGGGTCTACATAGAGACTGACGTGATGCTGGGCGAGATAGTGGACCGCATGCCCGTGGCGAATTCAAGCTCCTTGCCAAAAATGACGACGTGCTCGCGGATCGATTCGACGGTGTTGTTGACGCTCATGTTCTTCACTCCAAAAAGTAGGGTTTGTGGAGCGCCCGAACGAGGTGGCCGACCCCGCCGAGCGGCCCCGTTAGGTAGCGCGCTGGAGTGAAGTCTGAACGCCCGTCAACAGAAAAAACATCATCATTTGCAGGCGCTACGCGACCTCGCATTCGTTGATTGACGCGGCTTCGGTGGGCGTGGTTGCTAGGCGTGGGGGCCACTGTCCTTCGGTCCATTCGAGGCCGAGGGCTTCGAGCACGTAGGCGCTGGCCTTGTCCTGGTAGCCGCGCAGGTGGTCCAGCGTCGGGTTCAGGTAGCCCATGGTCACGTTGCCCGCCGCGTGGTTCAGCAGGAACTTCAGCTCGGCGATGGGCACGCCTGCCTGCAATGCCAGAGTGGCGTAGGTGTGCCGCAGGGCGTGCCCTGTAAGGCCGTCCAGCTCGTGCTGCGCCACCTCGGCGACATGGCCCGACTTCGAGTCGGCTGGAAATAGCCACGGGCTCTTGCGGTGGAGCTTCGGGTTCTCGGCAAGCCTGTGGCCGAGCAGATCAACAAGCGGACCCGACAGCGGCAGGTCGAACGCGCGGGCTGCGCCGCCCTTGGGCTTGGGTACGTGCAGGCGTCGCGCGCCGAGGTCCAGCTCAGACGACCGCGCCTCGCAGGCCGAGGTGCGCCGCATCCCCGTCAGGATCATGAAGAGGTGCAGGTCGCGCCGCACGGGGTGGAGGGCGAGCACCGCCTTGCCCCACGCCCGCAGGCGCTCGGCCTCGACATCCACCTTGCGCCGACGTAGCCCGTGGTAATCGACATTGGCGCTCGGGTTCGCGGGTAAATCGGGGTGTTCACGAAGGCCGCGGTTATAGACAGCCCTGAAGATGCGGAAAACGGTGTCTGCCGAGGGCGCGCCGTGCTTCTCGGTGATCTTGCGGTGGCGCTCGCGCACGCCCGCGCGGTCCGCGCCGAGCTCGGCCAGCGGCTTGTCGAGCCAGTCGGCGAGGTACTGGTCGCAGTTGTAGCGGTAGTCCTCCTTGGTCCTCGGTGACAGGGGCTTAGCCGCAAGGTGCAGGTCGAGCGCGTCGCGCAGGGTGATGCCCCGCGCCCTGGCCTTGCGCCGCTCCTCGTTCGGGTTGGCGCCGCCGCGCATATCGACCAGCGTCTTGCGGGCGGCGTCGCGCGCCTGCTTGGCGTCCATCGCCGGGTGGTCGCCCAGCTTCGTGCGGACCTGCTTGCCGTTGACGAGGGACTGGACGTAGAAGCTGCGCTTCGTGGGCGTGACGATCAGGTAGAACCCGCGCATCTCGCTGTCGGCGTACAGCGTGGACTTGCCCCGCTCGGGGGCCGGTGCCCTCTCGACGAGGGACTGGGTTATTTTCGACTTCATGTGTTGGCTCCAAGTTACGGGGCCACGGCACGAACACGGTTTTGCACCAAACAGTGCTGTGTTCAGACGTGCCGTCTTTGCCCCTGTAGAGCCATTAAGTCGCGGATTTCCCTTGTTGTAAGCGCCCCAGGGCCATCTAACCTCAAATCATGGCAAAGCTCGTGCGCGCCGATTCGTAATGCGGGGGTCGGAGGTTCAAATCCTCTCCCCGGCACCAACCGGCCAGGGGTTTATTCCGGACAGATAGGTAACGGATTATTCCGGAGACATGGGTAACA
>JAHDYM010000104.1 GCA_023383705.1 Gammaproteobacteria bacterium
ACATCTTGCCGGAGCCGAACAGGTCACCGACCACGTTCATGCCGTCCATCAGCGGGCCCTCGATCACGTCGAGCGGCTTCGTGGCCAGCAGCCGCGCCGCCTCGGTGTCCGCGACGATGAACTCGTCGATGCCCTTCACCAGCGCATGCGAGAGCCGCTTGCTGGGTGGCCACTGCCGCCACTCCTGATCTGTCTGCTTCGCGGCCGTCGCGCCTGCGCTGCGGTAGCGGCTGGCGATCTCCAGCAGCCGCTCGGTGGCATCCGGACGCCGATTGAGCAGCACATCCTCGGCCGCATCGCGCAGTTCAGGCTCGATTTCCGCGTAAATGCCGAGCTGGCCGGCATTGACGATGCCCATGTCCAGTCCCGCCTGGATGGCGTGGTACAGGAACACCGTGTGCATGGCCTCGCGCACCGGCTCGTTGCCCCGGAAGGAAAAGGACACGTTGCTCACGCCGCCGCTGATCAGCGCGTGCGGCAGCTTCGCGCGGATCTCGCGGCAGGCATCGAAGAAGGCCACGCCATAGTCGTTGTGTTCCTCGATGCCGGTCGCCACCGCGAAGATGTTCGGATCGAAGATGATGTCCTCGGGCGGGAATCCGGCCTGCTCCGTGAGCAGCCGGTAGCTCCGCTCGCAGATCGCGAACTTGCGCTCCGCCGTTTCGGCCTGGCCCTGTTCATCGAAAGCCATGACCACCACGGCCGCACCATGGCGCCGGACCTCGCGCGCCTGCTGCAGGAATGCCGCCTCGCCCTCCTTCAGGCTGATCGAGTTGACGACCGGCTTGCCCTGCACGCACTTGAGGCCGGTCTCGATCACGCTCCAGCGCGAGGAGTCGATCATCACCGGCACGCGCGCGATATCCGGCTCGGTGGCCACGATCTTGAGGAAACGGTCCATGGCCGCAACCGAATCCAGCATGCCCTCGTCCATGTTCACGTCGATGACCTGGGCACCGTTCTCGACCTGCTGCCGGGCCACTGCCAGCGCCGCGTTGTAGTCGCCGGCGACGATGAGCTTGCGGAACTGCGCCGAGCCCGCCACGTTGGTGCGCTCGCCGACGTTCACGAACAACGAGTCCTCGCCGATGTTCAGCGGCTCGAGTCCCGACAGCCGGAGCTTCACCGGCAGCGACGGTATGACCCGCGGCGGGTGCGCCAGAACGGCAGTGCGGATCGCGGCGATATGCGCCGGCGTGGTGCCGCAGCAGCCACCGACCATGTTCAGCAATCCGGACGCGGCAAACTCGCCGAGGATGTCGGCCATCGCCTGCGGCGTGTCGTCATAGCCACCGAAGGCGTTCGGCAGCCCGGCATTCGGATGCACGCTGACGCAGGTATCAGCCAGTCGCGCAATCTCGCTGACGTGTGGCCGCAGGTCACCGGCACCCAGTGCGCAGTTGAAACCGAACATGAAGGGCCTGATGTGCCGCAGGGAGTTCCAGAAGGCCTCCGGCGTCTGTCCGGACAGCGTGCGTCCCGAGGCATCGGTGATCGTGCCGGAGATCATCACCGGCAGGCGGCAGCCCAGCGCCTCGCCCACCGCCGCAACGGCATAGAGCGCCGCCTTTGCGTTCAGCGTATCGAAGACCGTCTCGACCAGGATGAAGTCGGCGCCACCCTCCAGCAGGGCATGCGTCGCTTCGGTATAGGTCGCCACCAGCTCATCGAAGCTGATGTTGCGCATGCCCGGGTCGTTCACGTCCGGCGAGATCGATGCGGTACGGCTCGTCGGCCCCAGCACGCCGGCCACGAAGCGCGGCTGCCCGCTGGCCTGCGCGACCTCGTCTGCCACCTTGCGGGCCAGTTGCGCACCGGCATGGTTCAGTTCGCGCACCAAGGCCTGCAGGCCGTAGTCCGCCAGCGAGGGCGCGCTGGAATTGAAGGTATTGGTCTCGATGACGTCGGCACCGGCTTCGAGGAACTGCCGGTGAATGCCGCTGATCACATCCGGGCGCGTGAGATTGAGGAGGTCATGGTTGCCCCTCAGGTCGCTTGGCCAGTCGGCAAAGCGTGCGCCGCGATAGTCCGCCTCGTTCAGCCGATGGTTCTGCACCATCGTGCCCATCGCACCATCGAGGATGACGATACGCTGCCCGAGCAAGGCCTCCAGTTCGGCAAAATGCGGCAGGATCGCGGTCTTGTTCATGACGACACTCCGGCAGGGGCCGGTCCGTTGGCCGGGCGCAGTCCCAGCGCGGAACAGATCGCAAAGGTCAGCTCGGCCCGGTTCAGGGTATAGAAGTGGAACTCGTCGATGCCTTCGCGGCGCAGCGTCTCCACCTGCTCGATGGCGACGCTGGCGCCCAGCAGGCGCTGGGTATCCGCATCGTCATCATCAAGTCCCGCAAAACGCTCGTGCAGCCAGGCCGGCACCTTTGCCCCGGCGCGGGTCGCGAAGTTCAGCATCTGCCTGAACTTCGCGATCGGCAGGATGCCGGGTACGATCGGGCCGTTGATGCCGCGTGCCGCACAGCGATCGCGGAAACGCAGGAAGTTTTCCGTGTCGTAGAAGAACTGCGTGATCGCCCGGCTGGCACCGGCCTCGAACTTGCGCTTGAGGTTGTCGAGATCGAAATCGGCATCCGGCGCCTCGGGATGCACCTCCGGATAGGCCGCCACCGAGATGTCGAAGTCAGCCACCTCGCGCAACCCGCGTACCAGGTCGACCGCATAGGCATAGCCACCCGGATGCGGCGTGTAGTGCGTCGCCCCCTGCGGCGGATCACCACGCAAGGCGACGATGTGGTTGATGCCCTCGGCATGGTAGGCACGCGCAATCGCCCGGATCTCCTCGCGGTCTGCGCCTACGCAGGTCAGGTGCGGTGCACTGACGAGACCGGTCTCGGCCACGATCCGCGACACGATGCGGTGGGTGCGGTCGCGCGTCGACCCGTCTGCACCGTAGGTCACCGACACGAAGCGCGGCCGCAACGGCGCGAGCTTTTCGATCGCCTGCCAGAGTTTTGCCTCCATTTCCGGCGACTTCGGCGGAAAGAACTCGAAGGACACCTGCACCGGCGATTTCAGGGCTTGCTCAGTCATGGGTTCCGGTCCTCGTTTCCCGCGATACATCGTCGGCTTCATTCATCACTGCCAGGAACAGCGCCCTGTCCGGTACGCGCCCCGGCAACCACTGGCGGCTGCGCACCACGAATCCCTCGGCACGCAGCAGCGCGGCCAGCTGGCGTTCCGACAGCTCGTCGCCCGCTGTCAACGCCGGCAAACGGCGCACGACCGGCAGGACGCGGTCGAGGATCAGCAGGCGGCCATGCGCGCCCAGCAGCCGCCGGGCCTCGCGCAGGATCTGCGCCGGCTGCGCGGCGGGGCCGAGCACCTCGTCGAGTATCACCAAGTCGAACTCGCCGTCAGCGAAGGGCAGGGCTCCGGCCTCGGCAGCGCGGATCGTCCAGCGGGTCTGGCCCGCCCGGTTCTGGCCGGCATGGTCCTGGCCCAGGCCATAGAGCCGGGAACGCGCCAGCTGGCGCATGGCCGCGGATGAGTCGACGCCGACTACCCGCCGCGCACGCGCTACCAGCAGATGGAGCAGATGGCCGGCACCGGCACCCACATCGAGCACCGCACCGAGGGGGGCGGCACCGAGCAGCGCATCGAGCGATTCCGCCAGCACCTGCTGCTCGAGGCTGGCTCCAGGCCGCAGCGCGCGGGCACTCCGGCGCAGCGCATCGCGCTCACGCTGTCGTCGTGACTGCGCCATGCGCTCGCGGTCCAGCCTGAGGGTGCGATCCGGACCGCGCAGCAGCGCGGCCAGGTAGTCACCGATACCGTCGTCGAGAACGGCATCGGCAAGGCGGTAGTAGATCGAGCGGCCCTCGCGGAAGGACTCCACCAGGCCGGCCTCGGCCAGCAGGCGCAGATGCCTCGAGACCCGCGGCTGGCTCTGCTCGAGGACATTTACCAGGTCGCCAACCGTGGCCTCGCCCGGCAGCAGCAGCGCAAGCAGGCGCAGGCGGCTCGGCTCAGCCGCCGCTTCAAGCTGTGACAATGCCTGCTCAAGCTCCATGCGTGAAATATAAAGATATCTTTATATTTCCGCAAGAATGAGGCAGGGCGCGGGCTTCAGGGCTCCCTGGCGGAGGTGCCGGGCGGCGATTCAGGCAGCACCGGGGCGGTCTTCTCGGCAAGCCCGATCCAGGTCCGCACCAGCGAATAGGCCACCGCCAGCAGGGTCGGCCCGATGAAGAGCCCCACCACCCCCCAGGCCAGCAAACCGCCCAGAACGCCCATCAGGATCAGGGCGAAAGGCAGCCTGGCACCGCGACTGATCAGGTAGGGGCGCAGGAAATTGTCGACCGTATTGACCAGCAACAGGCCCCAGCCGGCCAGAAACAGCGCATGACCCGTCTCCCCGGTGTGATAGAGCCAGTAAGCGGCCGGCGCCCAGACGAGCAGGGTCGGCAACTGCACCAGCGCCAGCAGGAAAGTCGCGAAACCGAGCAGCGCGATACCCGGGACACCGGCCAGCCCGAAACCCAGCGCCGCAACCAGTGCCTGGATGGACGCGGTACCGATGAGGCCGATGGAGACGCTGCGCACGGTACCCACCACGATGCCGATCAGCGGGCCGCCCTGCTCCATCTGCAATCGGGTAACGAGTCGCTGGGCGAGGTCGGCAAAGCGGTCGGCGGTGACCAGCAGCACGCCGGCGATCAGGATGGCGAAGACGGACTGCAGCAGCACCAGGGCAAAGCTGGCACCCTGCGCCAGCGCCCAGACCCCGGCTTCCTCGGCGGCTGGCAACGCGCGGCGCACCAGGCCGCTGGCGTCAGCGACCACATTCACCCAGGTGTCACGGATCAGTTCACCGACCAGTGGCAAGCCGATCAGCCAGTCCGGGGGTTCCGGGCCTATGGACAGCGTCAATTCCTTGAGCAGCGCACCCACCTGCGGCACCGCCTGGCCCAGCGTCACAGTAAGTACTGCAAAAGGCAGTACCAGCAGCACGAACAGCACGAAGGTACAGACGCCTGCCGCGAGCGCTGGCCGGCTACCCAGTTTTGCAGTCAACCAGAGAAACGCCGGCCAGACCGTGATCGCGATGATGGCTGCCCAGACCAGGGCACCCAGGAAGGGCAGGATGATCTGCAGACAGGCCAGCACCAGCAATACCAGCGCCACCAGTCGCACGATCCGCTCGGTAGTCCAGGTTTGCGGTTCCGGCATGCTGGTTCCCGCCACTGTCAGCCTTGCAACTTGCGCTTCAGGAGCTCGTTCACCTGGGCGGGGTTGGCCTTGCCCGCACTGGCCTTCATGATTTGCCCGACCAGGAAGCCCATCACCTTGGTCTTGCCAGCGCGAAATTCGGCCACCTGCCCGGGGTTGGCCGCCAGCACCTGGTCGACTACGGCCTCGATGGCACTGCTGTCGGTGATCTGGCGCAGGCCCTGCCGGTCGATGATCGTATCCGCATCACCACCCTCGGACCACAGCAGCTCGAAAACCTGCTTGGCCAGCTTGCCGGAAATCGTGTCGTCCATGACCCTGCGCAGCAGGCCGGCAAGCTGTTCCGGACTGACGCGGCTGGCCTCGATGCCGAGGCCGTCGCGGTTGAGGGCTGCCATCAGCTCGCCGTTGATCCAGTTGGCCGCGAGCCTTGCGCTGCCGGGCGCGGCTGCCAGCACCGCCTCGAACCAGTCCGCCAGCTCGATACTGGCAGCCAGCAGCGCCGCATCCGCCGCAGGCAGCCCGTACGCGGCCACGAACCGCTCCCGCCTGGCATCCGGCAACTCCGGCATCCCGGCGCGCACCGCATCGATGAAGCCGGCATCGATCACCACCGGCAGCAGGTCGGGATCCGGGAAGTAGCGGTAATCGTTGGCCTCTTCCTTGCTGCGCATCGAACGGGTTTCGTCACGGTCCGGGTCGTACAGGCGTGTTTCCTGGACCACCTTGCCACCGCTTTCCAGCACTTCGATCTGGCGCTCGACCTCGTGAAGGATCGCGCGCTCCAGGAAACGGAAGGAATTGAGGTTCTTGGTTTCGGTGCGCGTGCCGAGCTGGTCGCTGCCGGCGCGCCGCACCGAGACATTGGCGTCACAGCGGAAGGAGCCTTCCTGCATGTTGCCGTCGCAGATGCCCAGGTAGCGCACCAGCTGGTGGATCTTCTTCATGTAGGCCACCGCCTCCTTCGCCGAGCGCATGTCCGGCGCCGAGACGATCTCGATCAGCGGCGTGCCGGCGCGGTTCAGGTCGATGGCGGTGAGCCCGGTGAAATTCTCGTGCAGCGACTTGCCGGCGTCTTCCTCGAGATGGGCACGGATGATGTGCACCGAGCTGGTGCTGCCGTCCTCCAGCTCGATGTCGAGCCGGCCGTCGTGCACGATCGGCAGCTCGTACTGGCTGATCTGGTACCCCTTGGGCAGGTCGGGATAGAAGTAGTTCTTGCGCGCAAATACCGAGCGCGGCGCGATGCTGGCACCGATCGCCAGGCCGAACTTCACCGCCATCCGCACCGCTTCGGCATTGAGCACCGGCAGCACGCCGGGATAGCCGAGATCGACCAGGCAGGCCTGCGTATTCGGCTCGGCGCCGTAGGCGGTGGCGGCCCCGGAAAAGATCTTGCTGCGCGTGGCAAGCTGCGCGTGGATCTCCAGGCCGATGACGGTTTCCCAGCTCATGCGCCCGGGCCTGCAACAGCGGGTGGCAGCTGGGTGTGCCAGTCGGTCTCACGCTGATAAAGGTGGGCGAAATTGAGCAGCCGCCCCTCGCCGAAGTGCGGACCGACCAGCTGCAGGCCGACCGGCAGGCCGGTGGAATAGCCGCAGGGAATCGAGATACCCGGCAGGCCAGCCAGGTTGACCGCGATCGTGTAGATGTCGTTCAGGTACATCTGCACCGGGTCGTCGACCTTCTCGCCGAGCCGGAAGGCGGGCGTCGGCGCGGTCGGCCCCGCGATGATGTCCACCTCGGCAAAACAGCGGCGGAAATCCCGGGCGATCAGCTGCCGCGCCTTCTGCGCCTTGAGGTAGTAGGCATCGTAGTAACCGGCCGACAGCACATAGGTGCCCGTCAGGATCCGGCGCTTCACCTCCGCGCCAAAGCCCTCGCCACGGGATTTCTTGTACAGCTCCTCGAGCGTCTGCGCGCCTTCGTGCCGGTAACCGAAGCGCACCCCGTCGAAACGCGACAGGTTGGACGAGCACTCGGCCGGCGCAACGATGTAATAGGTGGGCACCGACAGGGCGAGGCTCGGCAGCGAGATCTCGACCAGCTTCGCGCCCAGCTGTTCGTAGACACGCAGGGCCTCGCGCACTGCCGAGGCAGAAGCCGGATCGAGGCCGGCATCGAAAAATTCCTTCGGCAGGCCGATGCGCCTGCCGGCCACCGCCTCGCCCAGCTGCGCCATATAGTCGGGCACCGGCAGGTCGGCGGAGGTGGAATCACGCGGATCGAAACCGGCCATCGCCGAGAGCAGCAGCGCCGCATCCTCGGCGCTCAGCGTCAGGATGCCGGCCTGGTCGAGGCTCGAGGCAAAAGCCACCATGCCGTAGCGCGACACCCGGCCGTAGGTCGGCTTCAGGCCGGTGATGCCGGTGAGCGCCGCCGGCTGGCGGATCGAACCGCCGGTGTCGGTGCCGGTGGCCGCTGGCACCAGCCCTGCCGCAACCGCTGCCGCCGAGCCGCCCGAGGAGCCGCCCGGCGAACGCTGCAGGTCCCAGGGATTGCGCACCGGGCCGAAAAAGCTCGTCTCGTTCGACGAGCCCATCGCGAACTCGTCCATGTTGGTCTTGCCGAGCACGACGATGCCGGCTGCCGCGAGGCGGCTCACCACCGTCGCGTCGTAGGGCGGGATGAAGTCGGCCAGCATCTTCGAGGCGCAGGTGGTACGCAGGCCGGCCGTGCAGAAGATGTCCTTGTGGGCGAAGGGGATGCCGGTCAGCGGCCCACCCTCGCCCCGGGCCAGCTGCTGGTCGGCACGGTCCGCAGCCGCGAGCGCCTGCCCGGCCGCGACGCTGATGAAACTGTTGAGGACGCGATCCTGCGCCTCGATGCGCGCCAGCGCCCCGGCCACCAGCTCCCGGCTGCTGGTTTCACGGGCGCGCAATGCGCGGGCGAGCTGCGTGATGCCTGGACGTGACATGCGAACCGGCCGGCGGACCCCTACTCGATGACCCGCGGAACGGTGTAGAAACCGTCGGCCGCCGCGCTGGAATTGCGCTGGAAGAGATCGCGCTGGTCGTGCTCGGTGACCTCGTCGGCACGCAAGCGCTGCGCCATGTCGAGCGGATGGGCCATTGGCTCCACGCTGCCGGTATCGGCTGCCTGCAGCTGGTCGACAAAGCTCATGATGCTGCTGAGCTTGGCGGCCACGCTGTCGATCTCGCCGGCGCCGATCTCGAGGCGGGCAAGGTGGGCAATGTGTTCGACATCCTGGGGAGTCAGTTTCACGGCAACCGGACCATTGATGACGCCGGGCGGGAAGCCATGGGCGCGCATGCGGATAATACACTGCAGTTGCTGAATCCCACCCTCGTTGCTAGATTAGCGAGCTTCTGAATCTCATCACTCGCCGATCGCGGGGCACCATGCTTAAACGGCTTCGGGGATACTTCTCCCACGATCTTTCCATCGATCTGGGGACTGCAAACACGCTGATCTACCTCGCGGGTCAGGGCATCGTGCTCGACGAACCTTCGGTGGTGGCGATCCGGGAAGAACCGGGCCGTGGCGGCAAGACCGTGGAAGCTGTCGGGCTGCAGGCCAAGAACATGCTCGGCCGCACGCCGGGCAACATCACGGCCATCCGGCCACTGAAGGACGGCGTGATCGCCGACTTCATGGTGACGGAAAAGATGCTCCAGCATTTCATCCGCAAGGCGACTCCCGGCCGCTACTTCCGGCCCAGCCCGCGGGTGGTGGTCTGCGTACCCTACGGCTCCACCCAGGTGGAACGCCGCGCCATCCGCGAGTCGGCCGAAGGCGCCGGCGCGCGCAAGGTCTGGCTGGTCGAGGAGCCCATGGCGGCGGCCGTCGGTGCCGGCATGCCGGTGCACGAGGCGCGCGGCTCGATGGTACTCGACATCGGTGGCGGTACCTCGGAAGTCGCGGTGATCTCCCTGAACGGTATCGTCTACGCGGCCTCGGCGCGCATCGGCG
>JAHDYM010000002.1:0-38868 GCA_023383705.1 Gammaproteobacteria bacterium
GTGGCCCCTCCCGCCTGTGCCGGTGCGGCCTGCTGCTCACCGACCGGGAGCATCAGGTGGAATCAAACGCGGCAGAGAAGGCTTCCCGCACGAGGCGGTCATGCACAAACTGCCGACAACATGCGATTCCGAAAGCACGATTAAGGGTCGAGAGACCAATCAAGCCGCTGTCGAACACCGCAGGAGGGACCGGCTCCATTATAGACATGGACCCGGGCAAAGAAATGTGACGTATCAGAGATCGAGCTGACGCCCGGCCTGCAGTGCGCCCTCGATGCGCTCGCGCATGGCCTGCAGGCGCAGCTTGGCGCTGCCTTCAAGCGACTCGCCCACGTTGCGCGAGCGCAGCAATTCATTGGCCATGTTCAGTGCCGCCATTACGGCGATACGGTCGAGGCCGATCACCTTGCCGCTGTCGCGGATCTCGCGCATCCGGCTGTTCAGCAACTCGGCCGAGTTCAGCAAGGCAACGCGCTCGCTGGCCGGGCAGGCGATCTGGTATTCCTTCTCGAGGATCTTGATGTTGACCTGGGTAGGAGTTTCCAGCGTCATGATCCGTGCTCCATCGCCTTCAGGCGAACGACGATTGCCTCGACCCGCGACCGGACCTGTTCGTTTTTCTGCAACAGGGTGGCGCGTTCGGCAATCAGCGTGTCCTGCCGCTGGCGCAGGGAACGGTTCTCGTCCTTGAGCTGGTTGGTGATCGATACCAGCTCATCAAGGCGTTTCTCGAGGCGTTCGAGTTCCCGGCTGAAGGTCTTTTCGATGGCATTGCTCATGGGCCCGAATATAGTGTCAGCCTGCTGCCACGGTCAAATACTGGCCGGTGCAGGCCGGATGCTAGGATAGCCGGGCCTGCCGAAGCTGTTAAAAGAACCGACTATCGGCCCGCCTGTTTCCCTGTTTCAATACCACTGGTTTAACGCCGGACCCAGCCATGACGGCCAGCAGCGCCCTGTCTTTCGATGCCATAGACGACGCCCTTCAGCGTGTCGGCGCGGTTACCGCGCCGTCCGAGGCGCATGGCAGCCTGTGCGGCCTGGTCTGTGTGCTGGGCGCCAGTGCGCAATCGTCATGGATCGCGGAAACCCTCGCGACCGGTGCGCAGTCATTGCTGCCGGATGCGGAAGCGGCCGCACTGCCTGGAAGCGGCGAGGTGGCCGGATTGCTCGCGGCCCTGGCCTCTGCCAGTACCACGGCGCTGGAGGCCGCCGACATGAGTTTCCAGCCACTGTTGCCGGCGGATGACGCATCGCTCGAGCAGCGCACCGAAGCGCTTGCGGCCTGGTGCCAGGGTTTCAATTATGGCCTGGCGCTTGCCGTGCGTATCGGTGATGCCGATGCCGCCCTGAAGGGCGAACCAGTCGCCGAGATCGTGCGGGACTTTGCCGAACTGGCCCAGCTTGGCCATGTGGAAGACGAGATCGAGGGCGAGGGCGAGGTTGCCTGGGCCGAACTGCTCGAGTATGTGCGCGTCAGCGTGCAGCTGGTCTACGAAGAGCTGGCACCGGTCCGGCAGCGGATCGATTCGGCTGTCCGCCATTGAATACCAGGCAATGAACCCCGCCGAATTCAGCCGCCGTCGCCGGCAACTGATGCGCATGATGGGCAGGGGCGGCGTCGCCATACTTCCCGCTGCGCAACCGCGCATGCGCAACCGCGATGTGCAGTATCCCTACCGGCAGGACAGCGATTTCTATTACCTGACCGGCTTCAGCGAACCGGAGGCGGTTGCGGTACTGGCGCCCGGGCGCGAGGGTGGCGAGTACCTGCTCTTCTGCCGCGACCGCAACCCCCTGCAGGAGACCTGGGACGGGACCCGTGCCGGTCCCGCCAATGCGGTCAGCCAGTTTGGCGCCGACCAGGCCCTGTCCATCGGCAAGATCGACGACATCCTGCCGAAGATCATCGCCGGCAGTGAACGCATCTATTACACGATGGGCGCACATCCGGAGTTCGACCAGCGCCTGACGGGCTGGCTGTCGGCGCTGGGTTCGCACGGCGGCATTTCAGTGACGCATGCGCCGGACCAGTTCATGGCCGTCGATCACTTCCTGCACGACCTGCGCCTGTACAAGAGCCGGGAGGAGCTGGTGGCCATGCGCCGGGCCGGACGCATAGCGGTGCAGGCACATCGTCGGGCGATGGGCATCTGCAGGCCGGGGATGTATGAGTACCAGATCGAGGCCGAGTACCTGCACGAGTTCCACAGCCAGGGGGGCCGGCCTTCCTACCTGCCCATCGTCGGTTCCGGGCCGAACAGCTGCATCCTCCATTACCATGCGAACAACCGGAAGCTCGAGGATGGTGACCTGCTGCTGGTCGATGCCGGTTGTGAGTACGACTACTACGCCTCGGATGTGACGCGCACCTGGCCGGTCAACGGGCGTTTCAGTTCCGAGCAGCGTGCGATCTACCAGGTTGTGCTCGACGCGCACGAGGCTGCCATCGCCGAGGTCCGGCCGGGCAATCCCTGGAACCAGCCGCACGAAGCGGCCGTGCGTGCAGTGACGCAGGGGCTGAAGCAGCTGGGCCTGCTGGAGGGCAGCCTGGCGGAGTTGCTCAGGACGCGTGCCTACCAGCGGTTTTTCATGCACCGTACCGGACACTGGCTGGGCATGGACGTGCACGATGTCGGTGACTACCGGATCGTCGACGAGTGGCGTGTTCTCGAGCCGGGCATGACGCTGACCGTCGAGCCCGGCATCTATGTTCCAGCCGGCAGCCGCGGTGTCGCGAAGCACTGGTGGAATATAGGTGTCCGGATTGAGGATGATGTGCTGGTGACCAGGGACGGTTGCGAGGTCATGACCCGTGAGCTGCCGGTGGACCCGGACACGATCGAGGCGATGGTCGGCACGGCGTCATGATGAACGGACAGGAGCCTTATGAAAGCCTATAAAGTCTGGGTGCTTGCGCTGGCCCTGTTCCTGGTCGGCGGCGCATTGTTCCTCTACAAGTGGCAGGGGCTCGGTTATCCGCTGCTGCCCGAGGAGGAGACGCGCATCTGGACGGTCGAGGCGACGCTCAAGTTCGATGCCGGTCCGGCACCGGTGCCCGCGAAGGTCACGCTGCATGTGCCGGCGTTGACGCCGGGCTTTGCGATCCTCGACGAGAATTTCGTCTCGCGCGGTTTTGGCTTCACGACGCGCTACGTGAGTGGCGGGCGCCAGGTGCAATGGGCCGTACGCCGGATCAAGGGCGAGCAGACGCTCTATTACCGGGCCACGATCTACAAGGATCCGTTGCAGGCCGAGAACGACTCCACGCCGCCCTTCCCCACCCCGCCGAAGCTGAAGCCGGCCGACAGCCTGGCCCTGCAGCAGCTGCTCGGGCAGATACAGGGCCAGTCGGCGGATCCGGCTTCATTTACCGTCGAGTTGCTCAAGCGACTGGCCAATCCGGGCACCGACCAGAACGTGCAGATGCTGCTGGGTTCGCAGGCCGGTACGACTTCGCGTGCGCTCACGGCGATAACGGTGCTCGCGGCGGCACAGATTCCGGCCCGGCTGCTGCGCGGGGTCTACCTGACCGATCGCGAGAGGCAGGCACGCCTGCTGCCCTGGCTGGAGGTGCACGATGGCGAGCGCTGGATCTATTTCGATCCGGCTACCGGCGCCCAGGGCCTGCCGGAGAACTTCCTGGTCTGGTGGCGTGGTTCCGAGCCGCTGTATACCCGCGATGGTGGCGGTGACACCGAAGTGCAGTTCTCGGTACAGCGGAACGAGGTCGATCCGGTGCTGGTGGCCGGGCGCAGGGCGGCGGCCTGGCAGTCACGGATCCCCGACTTTTCCATGTTTTCACTGCCGATCCAGACCCAGGCGGTCTATGGCGTGCTGCTGATGATCCCGCTCGGGGCACTGCTGGTCGTGATCCTGCGCAACGTCGTCGGCATCAAGACCTTCGGAACCTTCATGCCGGTGCTGGTCGCACTGTCCTTTCGCGAGACCGAGGTCCTGGCCGGAGTCATCCTGTTCTCGCTGGTGGTCGCACTGGGCCTGCTGTTCCGTTTTTTCATGGAGCATTTGCGCCTGCTGCTGGTGCCGCGGCTGGCCTCGGTACTGATCATCGTGGTGCTGCTGATGGCGCTGATCAGCATCGTCGGGCACCAGCTCGGACTGGACATGGGCCTGTCGGTCGGACTGTTCCCGATGGTCATCCTGACCATGACCATCGAGCGCATGTCGATCGTCTGGGAAGAGCGTGGTCCCACCGAGGCGATCCAGCAGGGCCTGGGCAGTCTGCTGGTCGCCGCGTTGTGTTTCAGCGTGATGGATCTCGCCATTTCCAAGCACCTGTTCTTTGTCTTCCCCGAGCTGCTGCTGTGGCTGCTGGCCATCACCCTGTTGCTCGGCCGCTACAGCGGCTACCGGTTGCTCGAACTGGTGCGCTTCAAGTCGCTGGCGGATTCGACGCCCTGATGTTTGGCCTGGCAAGAAAACTGTCGGCCAATGGCGTGCTGGGCATCAATGCGCGCAACTGCCAGTACATCCTGCGACACAATCCGCGTCGCCTGTACCCGCTGGTCGATGACAAGCTGGCCACCAAGCGTCTGGCGATCGCCGCTGGCCTCCCGGTACCGGATCTTTATGGCGTCATCGCCAGCCACCGCGATGTCCGTGAACTGCCGAAACTGGTGGCCGGGCACCGTGACTTCGTCATCAAGCCGGCGCATGGCTCCGGGGGTGACGGGATCCTGGTGGTTTCAGCCCGCGTCAAGGATGGCTCTGCATACCGGCTGGTCGATGGCACGATAATGGACGGCGATGACATGCGCCATCACCTGTCGAACATCATCAGTGGCCAGTACAGCCTCGGCGGACACCGTGATGTCGCGCTGCTGGAGTACTGCGTGAAGTTCGATCCGATTTTCAGCGAGTGCGCCTATCGCGGGATTCCCGATATCCGTGTCATCGTGTTCCGTGGTTACCCGGTGATGGCCATGCTGCGACTGCCTACCCGCAAGTCGCACGGCAAGGCCAATCTGCACCAGGGTGCGGTGGGTGCCGGCCTCGATCTCGCCACCGGCGAGACCACCAGCGCGATCATCGGCAATTCCGTGATCACCGAGCACCCGGATACCGGTGCCGCCATCGCCGGGCGGCAGATTCCACGCTGGCAGTATCTGCTGGATTTCGCCGCGCGCTGCCATGAGCTGACCGGCCTCGGTTACCTGGGCGTGGACATCGTGCTCGACCGCGACAAGGGACCGATGCTGCTCGAACTCAACGTCCGGCCCGGTCTCAACATACAGATCGCCAACCGCTGCGGATTGCGTGACCGGCTCAGGGTCATCGAAGCGCGGCCGGCCGGCGCCCCCGTGGAGGAACGCGTGGCATTCTCCATGCACTCCCTGCTGAAACCTGCAACGCATTGATGAGGGCAGTACCGATGGCACATCAAACCCCGCTGTATGCCGACCATGTTGCCAATGACGCCCGGATTGTCGAATTCGGCGGTTGGGACATGCCCCTTCAGTACGCATCTGCACTCGCCGAGCATCATGCCGTTCGCCGGTCATGCGGCATCTTCGATGTCTCGCACATGACGGTGGTGGACCTGTCCGGGCCGGACAGCCTGCGTTTCCTCATGCGGCTGCTGGCCAATGATCCGGGCAAGCTGAAGATGGCCGGGCAGGGGCTCTACAGCTGCATGCTCAATGACGCAGGCGGTGTGGTCGACGACCTGATCGTCTACCGGCTGGGTGACAATCTCTACCGGATCATCATCAATGCCGCCACGCGTGTCCAGGACCTTGGCTGGATGGCCCGGGTGGCAGATCGCGATGACGTCGTGATCCGGCATCGTGACGATTTCCTGATGATTGCGGTGCAGGGTCCCGCAGCCCGTCAACTTGCAGCGCCCCTGCTGGCCGCGGAGTTGCAGGCGCCCGCGCTTGCGCTGCGTCCGTTTGAATGTGTCCGCCACGATCATGTGTTCGTGGCCCGCACCGGTTACACCGGCGAGGATGGTTTTGAAATCGTGCTGCCGATCGAGCCCGGGATCGCGCTGTGGCGGGCGCTGGCTGCGGCCGGTGCGGTGCGTTGTGGCCTGGGTGCGCGGGATACGCTGCGCCTGGAGGCCGCGCTGAACCTCTACGGCCAGGACATGGACGCCGGCACCTCGCCACTGGTTTCCGGGCTGGCCTGGACGGTCGCCTTCGAGCCGGCCGACCGGGAGTTCCGTGGCCGTGCGGCACTGGAAAAGCAGATCGCCGATGGCGTCACCGAAAAGCTCACCGGGCTGGTGCTCGAGGATCGCGGTATCATGCGACATGGCCAGCGGGTGATAACCGCCGCTGGCGAAGGCAGCATCACCAGCGGCGGGTTTTCGCCGACCATGGAGCGTTCGATTGCGCTGGCCCGCTTGCCGGTGGCTGCGACCGGTTCCTGCGAGGTCGATATCCGTGGTGTGCTGCGCAAGGCGCGGATCGTCAAACCACCGTTCGTGCGCCACGGGCGCGTGCTGGTGGCTGACGCCCCGGTTGGGAAATAGTTTCAGTAAACGGATACAGACATGACTCAGGTACCGCAAAACCTCAAATACACCGACGATCATGAATGGGTCCGGGCCGAGGCCGATGGTTCGGTCGTCGTCGGTATCACCGACCACGCCCAGCATGCGCTCGGTGAACTCGTTTATGTCGAGCTGCCGGATGCCGGCCGGAAAGTGGCGCGTGGCGATGCGATGGCCGTGGTGGAGTCCACCAAGGCGGCCTCGGACGTGTACGCGCCGCTGGCAGGGGAGGTCATCGAGGGCAACCCGGCACTGGCCAGCCAGCCGGAGCTCGTGAACACCGATCCCTACGGCGAGGGCTGGCTGCTGAGGCTGCGCCCTGATGATGCGGCCGCCCTTGCCGGACTCAAGGACAGTGCGGCCTACTCGCAGCTGCTGGCTGCAGAGGGCTGAGCCAGCCTCCAAACGACTGCCAATCCACGGGAAGCGACGTGCCATTCATTCCACATACGGACGACGATCTCGCGGCGATGCTGCAGACGATCGGCGTTGCCGACATCGATGCCCTGTTCGACGAGATCCCGGCGGCGCTGCGCGTGGGCGGCCTGCCCGCCGTGCCGCCCGGCATGTCCGAAGCGGCTGTAGTGCGGCTGATGCGCGCACGCGCGGCACGCAATGTCGACAGCCTGTGTTTTCTGGGTGCCGGCGCCTACGAGCACCATATTCCGGCCGCTGTATGGGAGCTCGCCACGCGTGGCGAGTTCTATTCGGCCTATACGCCGTACCAGGCCGAGGCCAGCCAGGGCACCCTGCAGCTCATCTACGAGTACCAGTCGATGCTGGCCGGGCTGGTCGATCTCGATGTTTCCAATGCCTCGCTGTATGACGGCGCAACCGCCTTTGCCGAAGCCTGCCTGATGGCGGTGCGCGCCAGCCGCAACCGCAACTCGCGGCGGGTGCTGGTGGCCCGTTACCTGCATCCGCTCTGGCGCAAGGCTGCGGAGACGCTGCTCAGGGGCCAGGCTGTCGAACTGGTCGAGTTGCCGTCGTCGGGCGGTCGCACGGACATGCAGGCGCTGGCCGCACTTGATGCGCAGGACTTCGCCGCCGTGTGCCTGCCCTGGCCGAATTTCCTCGGCGGCCTCGAGCCGGTCGATGAGCTGACCGACTGGGCGCACGGTCGCAACATGCTGGTGATCGCCGTCTGCAATCCGGTTGCCATCGGGCTCCTCAAGCCACCGGGCAAGTGGGGCGCGCAGGGCGCGGACATCGCCTGCGGCGAGGGACAACCGCTCGGGATCCCGCTGTCCTCGGGCGGTCCCTACTTCGGTTTCATGGCCTGCCGCCAGGCGCTGGTCCGGCAGATGCCGGGCCGGATCGTCGGCCAGACGCTGGATATCGAAGGGCGGCGCGGTTTCACGCTCACCCTGCAGGCGCGTGAGCAGCACATCCGGCGCTCGAAGGCGACCTCCAACATCTGCACGAACCAGGGCCTGATGGTGACGGCTGCCACCATCCACCTGTGCCTGCTCGGCAGTGAAGGCCTGCGGCGCGTGGCCGCGCAATGCCATACCAATACCCGCGCGCTGGTCGCTGCGCTGACCAGCCTCCCCGGCGTGGACCTGCAGTTTTCGCCGTATTTCCACGAGGCGGTGCTGACACTGCCGCAGCCGGTCGCACCGGTACTGGCCAGGCTGGCTGCCGCCGGCATTCTCGGCGGTCATGACCTGCAAGCCGACTTCCCCGAACTTGGCCACGCCTTGCTGGTGTGTGCCACCGAGCTGCGCACCGCGGAAGACATCGAGACCTACCGGCAGGCAATGGCCGGTGCACTGGGAATGGCGGTGGCCACATGAGGCGTGAAGACCTGATCTTTGAACAGTCGCGGCCTGGCCGGCGCGCCAGTACCCATGCCCCGGCGACAATCGCCGCCATCGACGACCTGCCGGCCTCGGTGCTCCGCGAGGCGCCGCCGCCGCTGCCCGAGGTGTCGGAGCTGCAGGTGGTACGGCATTTCACCCGCCTGTCGCAGCTCAATTTCTCGATCGATACGCACTTCTATCCGCTGGGTTCCTGCACGATGAAGTACAACCCGCGCGTGTCGAACACCCTGGCGATGTTGCCGGGTTTCCTCGCGCGCCATCCGCTCGAGCCGGACAGTCACGCCCAGGGCGTGCTTGAATCGCTGTTCGACCTGCAGGAACTGCTGAAGGCGGCGACCGGCATGAGCGGCGTGTCGCTGACGCCGATGGCCGGCGCACAGGGCGAGTTTGCCGGCATCGCCATGATCCGCGCCTGGCATCTTGCGCGCGGCGACACCGGGCGTACGCAGATCATCGTCCCCGATGCCGCGCACGGCACCAACCCGGCCACCGCAAGCATGTGCGGTTGCGAGGCGATCGAGATCCCGACCGGCCCGGACGGCGACGTGGACATCGATGCCCTGCGCCGGGCGGTAGGGCCGAAAACCGCCGGGATCATGCTGACCAACCCGTCGACGCTGGGCGTGTTCGAGCGTCGCATCAGCGAGATCGCCGACATCGTGCACGCCGCCGGCGGGCTGCTCTACTACGATGGCGCAAACCTCAACGCAATCCTCGGCCGGGCCTTGCCGGCGGGCATGGGCTTCGATGTCGTGCACATCAACCTGCACAAGACCTTCTCCACGCCGCATGGCGGTGGCGGACCGGGTGCCGGCGTCGTCGCGGTGAATTCGCGCCTGGAGCCGTTCCTGCCCATTCCCATCGTCGGCAAACGCGATGGCAGCTACGTGTGGCTGAGCGAAGCCGATCGTCCGCAGAGCATCGGCCGGCTGTCCGGCTTCATGGGCAATACCGGTATCCTGCTGCGCGCCTACGTCTACATGCGCCTGCTGGGTGCGGAGGGCATGCGCCGTGTCTCGGGCTATGCAACGCTGAATGCGAACTACCTGAGCACGCGCCTGGCCGCCGCCGGCTTCACGATCGCCTATCCGCAGCGCCGGGCAAGCCACGAGTTCATCATCTCGCTGAAGGATGTGGCCCGGGATACGGGCGCCACGGCGATGGATTTCGCCAAGGCCCTGCTCGATCGCGGTTTCCATGCCCCCACCACCTATTTCCCGCTGCTGGTTCCGGAATGCCTGCTGATCGAGCCGACCGAAACCGAAACCCGCCAGGAGCTGGATGCCTTCGTGCAGGCACTCTGCGAGATCCGTGACCTGGCGTTCCGCGATGTCGGTGAACTCAAGCGTGCACCGCAGACCACGCCGGTGCGGCGGCTCGACGATGTACGTGCCGCCCGGCAGCTGGACCTGGTCTGGCACAGCAGGTCCGGAACGGTCAACTGATCACGCGCCGCGCGCGCATCCAGGAGAGTGAAGGTTTGTCAGCCCTGATCTGCGGTTCCATCGCCTATGACAACATCATGGTGTTCCAGGGGCGTTTCAAGGAACACATTCTTCCCGACCAGATACACATCCTGAACGTCGCCTTTCTCGTGCCCGAGCTGCGGCGCGAGTTCGGTGGCTGTGCCGGCAACATCGCCTACAACCTGAAGCTGCTCGGCGATGAACCGCTGGTCATGGCAACGGTGGGCGGTGACTTCGGCAGCTACCGGGCCTGGCTGGAACGCCACGGGATCGACCTGCGCCATATCCGCGAGCTGCCCGACACCCTGTGCGCGCAGGCTTATATCACCACGGATCTCGACGACAACCAGATCACGGCCTTCCATCCCGGCGCGATGAATCACGCGCATCTGAACCAGGTTCCCGCCGGTGCGGGACTGAAGCTCGGTATGATTTCTCCCGACGGACGCGACGGGATGCTGCAGCACGCAGAGCAGTTTCATGCCGCCGGCGTGCCTTTCGTTTTTGATCCGGGCCAGGGGCTGCCGATGTTTGGCGGCGAGGAACTGCGCCGCTTCGTCGAACTGGCCACCTGGGTAGCGGTCAACGACTACGAGTCCAGGCTGCTCAGTGAACGCACGGGCTGGAGCGAGGCCGAGCTTGCCCGCCACTGCGATGCGCTCATCGTGACGCGCGGCGCGCAGGGCTCGACGATCTGGTCGAAGGGCGAGAGCATCGCGATTCCGGCGGTCAAGCCGGCGGCGGTGCTGGATCCGACCGGCTGTGGTGATGCATACCGGGCCGGCCTGCTGTTCGGCCTGTCGCGCGGCCTGCCCTGGCCTGAAACCGGTCGCGTCGCGGCCTTGCTCGGTGCGATCAAGATCGCCCACCGCGGTACCCAGAACCACCGGTTCAGCCTGGCATCGCTGGTGCAGGAATATCGTGCGGCATTCGGACATGCGCCCGGCATCTAGTTGTTCGGCGCTGCTGCTCTGCCTGGCGGCGGCTTTGCCGCTTTCCGCTGCGGACAATTCCGCAGCCGGCGCCTGGCGTGAGACCATCGAGCGGATTTCACCTGCGGTTGTTTCCATCCAGGTCGATGCCACGCGCGCCTTCGACACGGAGTGGAACGAGTCCGCCCAGGCCACCGGTTTCGTGGTCGATGCAGAACGCGGCCTGATACTCACCAATCGCCACGTCGTCACGCCGGGCCCGGTTCGCGCCGTTGCCATCTTCACCAACCAGGAGGAAGTGGAGCTGACGCCGGTCTACCGCGATCCGGTGCACGATTTCGGTTTCTACCGCTACGATCCGCGGGCGCTCCGTTACATCCGGCCGGAGGCCCTGCGGCTCAAGCCAGCCGGTGCGCAGATCGGTCGCGATATCCGCGTGGTCGGCAACGATGGCGGTGAGCAGTTGTCGATCCTGTCCGGGACCATGGCCCGGCTGCGGCGCGAAGCGCCCGACTATGGGCGTGGCAAGTACAACGACTTCAATACCTTCTACCTGCAGGCGGCATCCAGCACCTCCGGCGGCTCATCCGGTTCCCCGGTCATCGATATCAATGGCGATGTCGTGGCCCTGAATGCGGGCGCCAGCAACGAGACCGCATCGAGCTTTTTCCTGCCGCTGGACCGGGTGCAGTACGCGCTGACGCTGCTGCGCGCCGGCCAGCCGGTGGCGCGCGGAACACTCGGGGCGATATTCCGCTACACCGCCTTTGACGAACTGCGTCGCCTGGGGCTGCGTGAAGCCAGCGAGGCGACGGTGCGCCGGCGCTTCCCCGATGGCATCGGCATGCTGGTGGTCAGCGAGGTGCTGGCCGGCGGCCCGGCAGCCGGAGCCCTGCAGGTGGGCGATATCCTCCTGCAGGTCGACGGGAATTACATGGCCGAGTTCGTGCCGCTGGAGGCCGCGCTGGATGCGCGCGTGGGCCAGCCGGTCGAACTGCTCATCGAGCGCGGTGGGCAGGTCATCAGGCTCAGCCTCCAGGCAGGGGACCTGCACCGCTTCAGTCCGGACGAGTACCTGCAGTTCGGCGATGCGGTGGTCAACAATCTCTCCTGGCAGCTGGCGCGCCACTTCAACCGGGGAGCCGCGGGCGTGTATGTGGCGAACCCCGGCTTCGTGCTGGCGGCGGCGGGCATTCCGCGCGGCGCGCTGATCGTGGAGGCCGGTGGCACGGCCACGAACACCATCGACGACCTGGAAAAGGTGCTGGCGGGCCTCGCCGACCAGCAGCGTGTGGTCGTGCGCTTCATTACCGTCGATGAGCCTGGCTCGAGCCGCCTGCGCGTGGTGCGCATGGATCGTCGCTGGTTTCCGGCCGTCCGCTGCCAGCGTGATGATGCGCTTGGCGAATGGCCCTGCCGCGAGCTGCTGGCCGGACCCGCGGCGTCGCCGCCCGAAGGCGGCACGGTGAACATGGCTCCACATCGGGACAGGCGCGTGCGCCGGATCGCGCCCTCGCTGGTGCTGGTGAATTTCGATATGCCCTATGTCGTATCCGGTGTATCCGAGCAGCATTACTACGGTACCGGTGTCGTGGTGGATGCGGAACGGGGCTACGTGGTTGTCGACCGCAACACGATTCCCGAGGCCATGGGCGATGTGCGCCTCACCTTCGGCGGCACGCTCGAGATACCGGCGCGCGTGGTTGCCGTGCATCCGCTGCACAACCTCGCACTGGTCGGCTACGACCCGGCACTGATCGGCGATACGCCGGTGGAGCCGGTGCGTCTCGGCAGCGTGCTGCCGGATCCGGGCGATGAGCTGTGGGTAATCGGTTTGCGAGGTGGTGACAAGCTGGTCGCGCAGCCGACAAGCTTCTCCTCGCTCGAAGCGGTGAACTTCCCGCTGTCGCGCACGATGCGCTTTCGCGAGAGCAACCTGGAAACACTGGTACTGCTCAACCCGCCACGCGATATCGACGGCGTCGTGACCAACCGCAAGGGTGAGGTCGTCGCGCTTTGGTCGAGTTTTGCCTGGCAGGGTAACGGCCAGCTGCGACAGGAAAATCGCGGCATGCCGGCTGAATATGTGGCGGAACTGCTCGAGCGTGCCCGCAGCGGCCAGCCGCTGCATTCGCTGGAGGTGGAGTGGGCACAGACCTCGCTGGCCGATGCGCGTCGCCTTGGCCTGCCGGCCGGGTGGGCGGAGCGTATTGCAGGGCACGATCCCGAGCGCCGCCGGATCCTTGGCGTTACGCGTACTGTCGCGGGTTCACCGGCCGCGGGATTGTTGCAGCCTGGCGACCTGCTGCTCGCCATAGATGGCGAGCCGGCAACGCGCTTTCGCGAGGTCGAACGACTCACGCAGAAGCCCGCGGTCCGCCTGGAGGTGCTGCGCAACAGTGAGGTGCTCGGCCTTGAAGTGGCCACGGTCCCGCTCGATGGCGCCGGTATCCGTCGCGCAGTGCTCTGGGCTGGCGCGCTGTTGCAGACGCCATACCGCGACCTGGCTGCGCAGCGTGGGGTCGAGCCGACCGGCGTCTACGTTTCCTACCACGCCTTCGGCTCGCCGGCCTCGCGCTATGGCCTGTTTGCCGGGCGGCGAATCACCGGGGTGGACGGCACGGTCATTGCCGGTCTGGATGAGTTCATTGCGGTCATCGGCGGCAAGCGCAACCGGGATTCGGTGCGTCTCACCACCGTCACCTGGAATGGCCAGGTCGAGGTATTGACGCTCAGGCTGGATGACACCTATTGGCCGTCAAGCCAGATCAGCTGGCATGACGGCCAATGGCGTCGCGAAGCGCTGCTACGGTGACGGATCCGGCTTGAGTTCGGCGAACCGGGCACGCCAGTCGGTCATCGGTGAGCCCGGGACCGTATTCAGTTCGAAGGTCCGGTTGAGGGCCTCCGGATACTTGAGGGCCTGTACGCAGACGGTGGCTACATCCGCACGGGCGATCGTGGTTTGTCCGGTGACCTTGTCGCCCTGCTCGATGACAAAGGTGTTCTTGCCAGGCTCGCCATTGCCCAGACCGCCCGGCCGGATGATCGTGTAGGGCACGCCACTGGCCCGCAGCGCATCCTCGCCCTTCAGTTTCCAGATGAGCACGTCACCGAACATCCGGTTCAGCGGATGGTCTTTCTGGGTGACGGCGCGCGAGGAAACCAGCACGAACTGTTTGACGCCGGCCGCAGAGGCAGCGTTGGCGAGATTCCTGACTCCCTGGTAATCGATGACCTCCGGTCGGGACGGGCCGTCCTTGCCCTTTGCGCCGATCGCCGAGATGACCGCATCGGCGCCCTGCATGGCAGGTGCCAGCGAGGCCGGGTCGGTGACATCGCCGGTGAAGTAGGTCACCTGTTCGCCGAGCGTGGCGCGGGCCTTGGCCGGATCCCTTACCAGTACCTGTACCTTGTAACCGTCAGCCAGCAACTGGTTGACGACCGGCGTACCCGTCCGCCCCGTGGCGCCTACAACCAGCACGGTTTTGGGTGCCGCTGACAGGCTGCTGGTGCCGGTCGAGCAGGCGCTGGCAGCCAGCAGGCAGGCGCCGATCAGTGCGCTTCTTCTGGTCAGGGACATGGGCAGATTCTCCTTGCTGGAATTTTCCCGAGCATACCCAAGCGCGACGGGCTGCGCGAGTCCCGCACTCGCGGGTATGATCGGCACATGAAGCAGCGAAAACTCGGCAGTACCGGCGAGCTGGTATCGGCGATCGGCCTCGGCTGCATGGGCATGGTCGGCTGGTATGGCCAGCGCGACGATGCGGAGGCAAGGGCTACCCTGCACCGGGCGCTGGACCTCGGCATCAACCATCTCGACACGGCTGCCGTCTACCAGGACGGGGACAACGAGCGCTTCGTCGGCGAGGCGATCCGCGGGCGGCGCAGCGAGGTATTCATCGCCACCAAGTGCGGCATCGCACGTACGCCGGACGGCAGGGTTACCGCGGACAACCGGGCTGCCACGATCCGCCGTTCCTGCGACGAGAGCCTGCAACGCCTTGGCGTCGAACAGATCGACCTGTTCTACCTGCACCGCATCGATCCCGGGGTACCGATCGAGGACTCGATGGGTGTGCTGGCCGGGCTGGTGCAGGCGGGCAAGATCCGCTTCGCCGGCATTTCGGAAGCGGGCCCGGAGACCCTGCGCCGCGCGCACCGGGTACACCCGCTGGCGGCCCTGCAGAGCGAGTTGTCGCCCTGGACACGCAATGCCTGCCGTGCATCGCTCGAGGTCTGCGCAGAACTGGGCATCGCATTTGTCGCCTACAGTCCGCTGGGGCGCGGGTTCCTGACCGGTGCCATCGGCAGTGCCGCGGATTTTGCCGCTGGTGACACGCGGCGCATGTTCCCGCGCTTCCAGCCGGAGAACTTCCGCCAAAACCTTGCTGCCGTCGAAAACCTGCGCGAACTCGCGCGCGGTATCGGTTGCACACCTGCCCAGTTGTCCCTGGCCTGGGTGCTCGGCCAGTGGCAGGGGGTTCTGCCCATTCCCGGCACGAAGAAGCGCCGCTACCTGGAAGAAAACGCTGTGGCTGCCGGGTTGCAGCTTTCGCCCGACCAGCTGGCGGCGATCGAACGCGCGATTCCCGAGGAACTGGTGCAAGGAGAGCGCTATCCCGATGGCATGCTCGCAACCCTCAATGTCTGATCGCAGTCATTCCCGCTGGTTGCATCTCGGCGCGCTGATGCTGCTGTTGCCGCTGCTGGCCGGTGGTTGCGCCCTGTTCAAGGGCAAGCTCGAGGCGCCCAAGGTCACGCTGAGCGGTATCACGCCCGAGAAGCTCGAGCGTGGCAGCCAGGTGCTGCGTTGCCGGCTGTTGCTTGAAAATCCGAACAACGAGGACCTGCGCGTGATCGGCGGCAAGGTCCGGCTCGAGATCGACGGCGTCTCCGCCGGCAAGGGTGAAACGATCGAGGGTTTCGTGTTGCCGGCCCTTGATTCCCGGGAAGTCGACCTGCGCGTCACGCTGGATCTGCTGTCGTCGCTGACCGGCGCGCTGCGCTCGCTGGGTTCCGGCAAGCCGGAGCTTGAATACACGCTGCAGGGTTACGTGGATCTGGATGTGAAGGCGCTCGGGCGACTGCCCTTCAAGAGCAAGGGCACGATCCAGCCCGATGATCTGTTGCGGCATTTGCCGGGTTTGATACGGTCCACGCCCAAGCTGGAGAAACAGCATGACAACACTCAGTGAGCAGATTGCCGGCGAGCGTCGCCGCCTGAAATCCGTCCGGCAACTGCTGACCACTGCGGTGGCACGCAAGTCGGGTGGCGATCCGTCATTCGTACCGTTCTATATTGCGCTCGGTGACTACATTGAAGCGGCGATGGGCCGCCTGCACGCCCAGGACGTGAAGATGGGCGACATGATCCGGCGCAAGCTCGTCACCCTGGATGACAAGTCCAGGCAGGCGCTCGACGAACTGCATGAACGCCTGACCGGCAACCAGGCCCATCTGGCGGTTTTTTCTGCGGCCAGGAATGCCCTGCAGGGTGAAGGCGCTGATGCCCTGGCGCGTTTCGAGCAGGCCAGCGCTGCCTATACCGCCTACATCGTTGCCAGCATGGGTCACCACGGACTCACCACCGAGCTGGCCGCGAAACTCTTCAGCGAGGCTGACTGGGCCTGGATGGCCGGCATCACTGCGGAGGAGACCGCGCTGGAGCAGCAGCTGTATGCCCGGGTGCATGACTTGCTGCCGGGCGCGCTGGCGGACCTGCAGCCCGCCGCCGTCGGACCTGCCTGAAGCGAGGCCCTGGCCCGATGGCGTGGTCGCGGCTCATCTTCCTTGTCTCCCTGGTCCTGGTGCTGCCCGCCGCGCCGGTCGTGGCAGAAACACGTGTCGGCGACACCATCGTCATCAGCCAGCCCGTCGCCGAAGATCTCCAGGCCGTTGGCGGCAGGTTGCAGCTCGATGCATCCGTGGCCGGCGATGCCGTGATCGCTGCCGGCAGCATCGACATCGAGGGTGATGTCGAGGGTGATGTCAGCGCGGCTGGCGGGCAGATCGTGATTACCGGTGGCGTCGGTGATGACCTGCGTGCTGCAGGTGCCGAGGTCAGCCTGCGCGGTTTCGTCACCGACCAGGCGGCAATAGCCGGCGGTGCGGTGCGTATCGAAGAGGGCAGTGCGATCGCCGGGCGCACCTGGATCGCAGCCGGTACCCTGGACATGGCTGGCCAGGTTGGCGCTGACCTGCGGGTGTTTGCCCGGACGGTGGTCATCTCCGGCCAGATCCAGGGCAATGTCGAAATCACCGCACAGGACATCCGCATCGACCCGGGGGCGGTGATCGGCGGCCAGTTGATCTGGCATGGCAGCCAGCCACCGCTGATTGCCGAGGACGCGCTGATATTCGGCGAGATCGGCGGTATGGATGCGCCCGTCGACGAATTCCATGAGCCGGCGATGCCGGCGATGTTTGACAACTGGGCACTCGGCATCGCCATCATCGTTGCCGCCGTCGGCATATTCTGGCTGAGTCCCGCGCTGGTCGGGCGTTCCGGTGTCCTGTTCAATGCCGCGCCGGGCCGCACGCTGGCTGTCGGTGCGATGGCGATGGTGCTGAGCCCGGTGCTGGTGGTCGTGCTGTTCGTGTCGGTCTTTGGCTGGCTGCTCGGCCTGCTGTTGCTGGTGGCCTACGTGCTGGCCGTCCTGCTGTCGGGGCTGCTGGGACTGTTGATGCTGGTCCAGCTGGTCCGGTTCCGGACCGCGGCGGCTCAGGAGCCGGTGCCGCCCACCGGCCGCAGCATGGGCTGGCGTGGCCTGCTGTTGCTGTTGCCGGTGACGGCGGTCGTGCTGCTCATGCAGTCGGTGCCTGTTCTCGGCACGATGGTCTCGCTGCTGCTCGTGCTGGCGGGCTTCGGTGCGCTGGCATCGCTGGTCATGCGCCGGGGACCATCGGCGGCGTAGTTTTTCACCCAGGTGGCGAATTCCTCGGCCGGCATCGGCTTGCTGATCAGAAAGCCCTGTGCCTGCTCGCAACCGTTTTCCGACAGCCATGCCAGCGCGGCCTGCGTCTCGACGCCTTCGGCGATGACCTGCAGGCCGAGGTTGTGGGCGAGGTTGAGCGAGGCGCTGACGATCGCCACATCGGCGGTATCGGCCGGCAGGTTGGTCACGAAAGCCCGGTCTATCTTGAGTTCATCCACCGGCAGCTGCTTGATCAGCGACAGCGAGGAATAGCCGGTACCAAAGTCGTCGATGGCGATCCGGATGCCGAGTTCGCGCAGGCATTCGAGCACCAGCGTGGCGTGCTTGAAATCCAGCACTACTGCCTCCTCGGTGATCTCCAGCAGCAGGTTCCTTGCCGGCAGGTCGTGGTTGCGCAGCAGTTCATGCACATGGAAGGGCAGGTTCCTGTCCTGCAGGTCGCAGCTCGACAGGTTCACCGATATGGGCAGGTCCAGCCCCTCTTCAAGCCACAGGCGACACTCGCGGATCGCGGTCACCAGCGCCCAGTTGGTGATCAGCGAGATGTTGCCCGACTTTTCCGCGATCGGGATGAACTGGTCGGGCGTCAGGAAGCCGTATGCGGGGTGCTGCCAGCGTACCAGTGCCTCGGCCCCGCAGACCTGGCCATCGGAGAGCCGTATCTTCGGCTGGAGGTACAGCCTGAATTCGTCGTGGCGGGCGGCTTTGCGCAGGTCGCCAAGCAGCGCCATCTGGCGCAGGTTCCGCCCGTCGTTGCCATCCTTGTAGACGCAGATCCGCACACCCGTGTTCCGTGCATCGTTGCGGGCCACGGCCGCACGTTGCAGCAGCTGCTCGGCGTCGGTGGCATGTTCCGGGCAGCTGGCGATGCCAACCTGTGCCTCGACACCCACGTTGATCTCGCGCACCGACAGTCCGCCACCCAGCAGTCGCACCAGGTCCTCGGCGATCTCCGTTGCCTCATCGACATTGCGCCCGTCGAGCACGACCACGAACTGGTCGCCCTCGATGCGGCCGAGCAGGTGCCGTGCATCGAGGCCGGCGCGCAGGCGTTCGGCCGCCTGGCAGCGCAGTGCATCGCTGATGTCGTGCCCGAGCGATGAGCCGATGTCGCTGAAATTGTTGAGGTCCACCAGCAATACGGTGACTGGCTGTTCCGCCGTGGCGGCACGCAGGATCGCTGCCTCGATTTCCTCGAGTGCCGAGAGACGGGTCGGCAGGCCGGTGAGTTCGTCGAAGCGGGCGTGGAAGGTGATGTGCTCCTCGCGTTCCGCGATGCCCTGTTGCATGGCGTTGAGTGCGCTGGCGAGTTCTGCAACCTCACCGCTGCCCTGTACCGGTACCGGCTGGTGATAGTGGCCATCCCGGATCCGGCGGGCCGCCTCCACCAGCGCGTTGACCGGCCTGATGATCGTGCGCGACAGCAGCAGGCCGCCGACGACGGCCAGGCACAGTACCACGGTGCCCAGCAGGAGCACCGAGTAACGCAGGTACCCGTACGGGGCCATGATCGCATCGAGCGGCTCCGACAGCAGAAGCCCGACATCCTGCTGGCCGGGAAGCAGGGGCAGCAGGAGCGCAACGTGTTCAGTGCCACCGGTATTGATGCGCATCACCTTCCCGGCATCACGATCCGCAGCGGCGAGATCCTGCAGCAGGGTGGCACCATCCAGTCCGCCGAGCGAGGTGCCGAGTATCGACAAGCGGTCCGTGCCGCGCGCGAGCAGCGTGACGTCGAAACCGGTCAATGCCGCCATGCGCGTGGCAAAGACCTGCTCGACGAGGATGCCGCTGGCCAGCCAGGCGATCGGCGCATTGCCGCCGATCGGCACGGTGACCACCTCATAGCTGTGCCCCTCAAGGCTGATGTGGGCCGGCCTGGCGCCTTCAGTCATCGACAGCTTGACCAGTTGCGGGAAGGCCGCCTGCCGTGTGTTGTCCTGATCCGTGCCTGCCACCACGCGGCCGTCTGCATCGAGGAGCAGAACGAGATCGATCTCGGCGCGGTAGCGATGGGCCGCCAGCCGGCCACGCACTGCAGCCACGTCCCCGGCACTGACGGCGCTGTGGAATTGCAGGTCGGCAGCCAGCACCGCGCCGGCCGCCCGCAGTCGGCTATGGCGGCCAGCTGCCAGTTGCCCGACGATAACGCCAGCCTTGCGCAGTATCTCGTCGTTGCGGTCGGAGATTGCCCGGTTGCCGGTCAGCAGGACGGCGCTGACAGTGCTGAACTGGGTAAAAACGACGAGCAGAGCGGCCAGGGCCAGGATTTTTGCACGAAGACTCCGCATGGGAGGCTAGTCGGCCGGCCGTTGCGGAGCTTTATCCCGACAGTCCTGCCAATTGGTCCCGGTCCGGATTTTTGTGACGTAAATCCCATCCGCACACTCTGTCCCCACCGGGACTGAAATCAGTTATGGTTGGCACATGGACGGAATCCGTCGCCAAAATAATCACCTTTCCAACCTTCCGGAGCTGCCCCGATGACCAAGACCTCGACCATGAAGCCCTTTGCGCCGGGCGATATTTTCCTCGGCTGCACCTACCTGATGAACGTGCCGGGTGACGACCACGCCGGCGAAGGCCGCATCCTGCAGTACGACCGCAACATGGTGCCGAAGGGCACGCTGTACACGGAAGGCACCAGTCACCTGATCGTCAACCTGCGCTTTGCGCCGGACGGCACGCTGTGGGGTTTTGACCCCTTCGAGTACGCGGTGGTGCGTGTCTCTCCCGATGGCAAGCAGTTGCCGCCGGCTGATCTTGGCGCGCGTCCGTGGGGCAATGTGTGTTTTGCAGCCGATGGCAGCGTGTGGCTGGGTGAATACCTCAAGGGTGACAAGCCCTATGAGGGTGGCGACATGCGCCGCCTGCCGGGTACCAACTTTGTCGGCTATGGCCGCTTTGCCAAGTTCACGCCGGATCTGCGCCCGGTTGCGGAGTTCGATGCCGAGACCGCGCCCTCGATGACCGGCTTCCATGGCGTCACGCATACGGTGATGCATCCGGATGGCAAGTCGATCGCCTATATCACCGATCTCGGCATGAAGGTGCAGCGCTTCGATGTAGTCAACGGCAAATGCCTGCCGGACCTCGTGGTCTATCCGGGTGGTCCCGAGTACATGCGCAAGTGGACCACGGGCGTGGCCTACCGCAAGGACGGCACGCTGCTGCTCCTGCGCGGCAGCTTCATCGACTTCATCAGCCCGGAAGGCAAGTCCCTGCGTACCATCGAACTCGACGAATATGGCTACGCGATGATTACCGCCTCGCGTGATGACCGGCATGTGTTCACCACCAACATCTTCACCGGCGTGATGTCGAAGGTGGACCTCGAGGCCGGCAAGATCATCGGCCAGATAGATACGGGACTGGCCAAGCCCCAGCGCAGCCTGGCAGGTATCGCCGAGTACCAGCCGTAGCGGGAGCTAGTTGCGGTCACCGGCCGGGAAGGTCGCGCTGGCGACAAAGCCCCGGCCGGTGACATCGCTGGAAAAATCGAGTGCGGCCCGATGCAGGTCGGCAATACGCCGCACGATCGACAGACCGAGTCCGCTGCCGGCTCCGGTGGCCTGGCCGCGAAAGAAGCGTTCACCCAGCTGGGCGAGGTCTGCCGGTGACACGCCGGGACCGGCATCACGTACCGTCAGCCTGACACCCTCGGGTGCGGCTTCGACGCCTACCTGGACATCGCTCTTGCCGTGCTGGATGGCGTTGCCCACCAGGTTGCGGACCAGCATGTCGAGCAGCGCAGCCTGGCCGGTGACCGTGCTGTTGCCACTGGTTTCGAGGCTGATCTCGATCCCGTTCTGCAGGGCTGCCGGTGCCAGCTCGGCAATCGCGTTGCGCGCGATCAGCGCGAGGTCCTGCGGTGCCTGCAGCTGCATCGATGGCGCCTGCTCCAGGCGGGCCAGCGTGAGCAGCTGCTCCATCAGCACGCCCATCCGGTCGCAGGCGTGTATCACCTGGTCGAGTGCCTTGCTGCGCACCGCTTCATCGCCGGTGCTGCGCGCCACCTCTGCCTGGGCGCGGACCGCGGCCACCGGTTTGCGCAGCTCGTGGGCCGCATCCGCGGTGAAACGCCGCTCCATGTCGGTGCTGTGCCGTATGCGCGTGAACAGGTCGTTGATCTGGCCAACGAGCGGTGCGGCTTCCGAGGGGATGTCGCGCGAATCCAGCGGTTCCAGCGCCATGGCCTGCCTCGCGCCGAGCTGCTCGCCGAGGCGGTCGAGCGGACGCAGCGCACGGCTGACGCTCCACCAGATCAGCAGTCCAAGCAGGGGCAGGGTGATGCCCAGCGGCAGCAGGACGTTGAAGGCCACGCGCGCGGCGATGCGTTCGCGCACCGCGTGCTCTTCCGCGACTTCGATCAGCACGCTGCGTGTCTGGTCCCAGGCCGTGAAGACGCGCCACTTGCGCCCGGCGGCCGTGCTGTCGGCAAAGCCGGCATCGGTGCCGGACAGCCGGATGCCGGGTGCATCGGCGGATTTGAGGATCAGCTCCGTGCCGCCCAGCCAGACCTGGAAGCTGGCCTGTTGCGCATAGTCGCCAGGTTCCAGCAGGTCACCGGTTTCCAGTTCCAGCAGTTCGTGGCTGGTCTGTGCCGTGAGGATCGAGGTGACGTGTGCGAGGTGCGCGTCGAGCAGCCGGTCGACCTCACGGTGCGTGTCGACGTAGGCACCGAGCGCGGCCAGCAGCCAGGCCAGCGTGATCGAGCCCATGAGCAGGACCAGCAGTCGACGCCGGATCGACATCAGTGGCGGGAGTCCGCGGGCAACAGGTAGCCGACACCGCGCACGGTGCGTATCACCTCCGGTGCAAGCTTGCGGCGCAGATGATGGATGTAGACCTCGATCGCGTTGCTTTCGACGGGCTGCTCCCAGTCGTAGAGGCGGTTCTCCAGTTGTTCTCGCGTCAGTACCTGGCCGCTGTTCAGCATCAGCTGCCGGAGCAGCTCGAACTCGCGCGGCTGCAGTTCGACATCCTGGTTGCGGAAGCGTACCTGGCGGGTATGGCCGTCGAGCATCAGCTCGCCGATGCTCAGCACCTCCGAAGCCTGGCCGTGTGCCCGGCGGATCAGTGCGCGCAGGCGCGCGGCCAGCTCGGAGATGGCGACCGGCTTGATCACATAGTCGTCGGCACCGGAGTCGAGGCCGGTCACGCGATCCTCGACCGCATCGCGGGCCGTCAGCACCAGCACGGGCAGGTGCTTGCCGCTGGCACGCAGGCTGCGCAGGACCTCGAGCCCGCTGCGCCGGGGCAGGCCCAGGTCGAGCACGAGTGCGGAGAAATCGCCGGTGCGCAGCTGCGTGTCGGCCGCCAGGCCGTCGCGCACCCAGCTCACCGTGAAGCCCCGGTCGCGCAGCCCGGCCTGCAGCGCATCGCCGAGCAGTTCATCATCCTCGACCACCAGCACGTGCACGGCTGCAGTCCCCATTCGGTCATTGTCGTGGCCAGACTCAGGCCGCCGCCAGCGTCCACAACCAGTAGCCAAGCACGCTGAGCAATACCAGCGAGCCCAGTCCATATACGCCCGAGCGTATCGCCGCCGCCGGCTCAGCCCGTTTGTACCCGGTGATCATCGCACGGGCAAGGTTTTCATGGTCCAGCAGGCTGGAAACGATCACCCCGGCGATGTGCAGGCCAACCACCATCAGCCAGGTATTGGCGAAGAACTCATGCGCTTCCTCGAAGGCGTCGCCACCAAACTCGTTGTAGGTTGCGTAACCGCTGAGGCCCGTCAGTCCGGCAAGTATCAGTATCGCCCATATCGCCAGGCTGCCCGCCGGGTTGTGGCCGACGTAATGCGGCCGGTCGCCGCGCAACAGTCCCAGCACGTAGTTCGCCATCTCGCGCGGGCGGTACATGAAAGAGCGGAACAGCGCGTAGCGGGTGCCGGTCAGGCCCCAGACGAGCCGGAACAGCACCAGGCCGAGCACCGTATAGCCGAACATCACGTGGATGTTCCGCAGGCGCTCGCCCTCCGCCAGCAGGTACGCGCCGGCGAAGCTGGTGACCAGTGTCCAGTGGAATACCCGTACCGGCAGATCCCACACCAATGCCTTGTCCTGCATGATCATTCTCCTTCAGGGAACCTTGATGTCGCGTTCGCGGAAGCTGCCCTTTTCCGCATTCGGGTGGCAGGCGGCACAGTTGGCCGCGCTGCCAACCGCAGGGGACTTCCATTTGGCAGCCGAAATCTCGTCGTGCTCGCTGCGGAACCACTTGGTCTCCGTGATGCGCAGGATCGAGCCGTCCGCCTTCTGGCCGGTCTTGCTGCGCTTCGCGTTCTGCACGAGGAAGGCCTCGATGGTGGCGGCTGCCCTGGCGTCGAGGCTTGCGTCGGTGCCGAAGTGCCGGTCGAGCGAGCCCATCATCGATTTCCATGATTCAGCCGGCAGGAAGCGGGGCGGGTAGGCGACATGGCAACCGCCGCATTCCTCCTGCCAGACCGGATTGGTGGGGGCGGGCTTCTTCGCGCCGTCGGCGCGGGCTGCCAGTGGTGCACTGAGGAACACCAGGCAGAGTGCAGTGGCAGCGGACAGCCGCTGCAGATCTCGTGTTGTATTCATGTAAGAACTCTCCATATCAAGGTTTGATCGAACGCAGCCAGGTGATGACGTCGCCCTTTTCCTGGGCGGTGCATTCCCGGTTGAAGACATCCCGGCAATTGCGCTTGAACCACTTTTCCACCTTGGCGGAATCGGTGAAGCGGGCCGGATTGCTGGCCGGTGCCATCGGCTTGATCACCTTGCCGGTTACCGTGTGGCGTCCGGCCTGGCGCGGGTCGGTGGTGTGGCAGGTGCTGCAGCTCCAGTCCTTGCCTTTGCGCTCCCAAAGGGCTGCGCCGCGCTCGGCGGAGAAGCCGCTGAAAGCCTTGTCGGTCCGCGCCGCAGTGCTGATGGCGGCGAGCGGGTCTGCCGCCTGTGCCAGGCTGCCAGCGAGCAGCATTGCCGCGAGGGCGCCGATATTTGCAGTCCGTTTCATATGCTTCGGTCTCCGTGTTGCTGGTCTGGAAGGGAATCTAGACCCCGAAACTTAAGCGCTGCTTAAAGCGCCCTGCGTGCTACGCTCGCGCCGCTCCCATGCGTATCCAGACCCTCCGTGAACTCCTGCGCAGCAGCGGCGCCCGGCCGCAGCACGAGGCTTTGCTGTTGCGCGCCTGGCTGCGCGGCCTGCCACTGGATACATGGGCATACAAGCCGGAATCCGCGTTCCCACGGCAAATGCTGAACGCGCTGCCGGCGATCTCCGCAGCGGTCGCCGGGCTGGCGCGCGTGCATTCCGGACAGGCCGGCGCCGATGATTCCGCGCGCCTGCTGGTCGAACTCGCCGACGGCCAGACCGTGGAAACCGTGCTGCTGCCGCCGGCGGGTGTCTGTGTCTCTACCCAGGTCGGCTGTGCCGTCGGCTGCGTGTTCTGCATGACCGGCCGTGCCGGCCTGCTGCGCCAGCTCGGCAGCGCCGAGATCGTCGCGCAGGTGGCGCTGGCGCGTGCGCGGCGCGAGGTACGGCGCGTGGTCTTCATGGGCATGGGCGAGCCCGCCCACAACCTCGACAACGTGCTCGAGGCCATCGAGCTGCTCGGCACCGAGGGCGGCATCGGCCACAAGGAGCTGGTGTTCTCGACCGTTGGCGACCGGCGCGTGTTCGAGCGGCTGCCGCAGGCGGCGGTCAGGCCCGCACTGGCGCTCTCACTCCATACCAGCAATGCGGCGCTGCGAGCGGAGCTGCTGCCGCGCGCGCCGCGCATCGATCCGGAGGAACTGGTGGCGCTGGGTGAGGCCTATGCCCGCAGGACCACCTATCCGATCCAGTACCAGTGGACGCTCATCAAGGGCGTGAACGATGGCGATGATGAGCTCAGGGCCATCGTCAGGTTGCTGGCGGGCAAGTACGCAGTGCTGAACTTCATTCCCTACAACACGGTCGAGGGCCTGGATTTCCAGCGCCCTTCGGCAGAGCGCGCGGCGGAAATGGCGCGCTGGCTGCATCAGCGCGGCGTGCTGACCAAGCTCCGGCGTTCGGCCGGGCAGGATATCGACGGGGGCTGCGGACAACTGCGCGCGCGGCGCATTGCCGGGGAACTACGCGGCGAGGTCTGAGCTGTCGATCAGCAGCCCGAAGTGCTCATACACGGCACTGAGCTGCGCGGCTGCGGTCTGGGCCTTGTTGCCCCGCTCGCGGAATGCGAGATGCCCAGGATGGGCACGGCTGTACCAGTGCAGGTGCTTGCGCGCGATCCGCACGCCCATGTGCTCGCCATAGAAGGCGTGCAGCGCGCCGAGGTGGCCGAGCAGATGGTCGCGTACTTCGCCGGGCGAGGCGGCGGGCAACAGCGTGCCGGTTGCCAGGAAGTGGGCGATCTCGCGGAATATCCACGGCCGTCCCTGTGCGGCGCGACCGATCATCACCGCATCGCAGCCGGTGCGCTCGAGTACATGAAGTGCCTTCTCCGGCGTGTCGATGTCGCCGTTGGCGATGACGGGAATGCCGACCGCCGCCTTCACCGCGGCGACGCTGTCGTATTCCGCACAGCCGTCGAACAGATCCTCACGGGTGCGGCCGTGCACGGCGATGGCGGCGATGCCGGCTGATTCGGCGATGCGCGCGACGGTCACTGCGTTACGCTGCTGGCGCGTATAGCCGGTGCGGATCTTCAGCGTCACCGGCACGGGCACGGCGCTCACCACCGCATCGAGAATGCGTCCGACCAGTGCTTCATCACGCAACAGGGCGGAGCCGGCGGCGACGCTGCAGACCTTTTTCGCCGGACAACCCATGTTGATGTCGATGAGCTGCGCGCCAAGATCCCGGTTGTAGCGCGCCGCATCGGCGAGCAGCTGCGGATCATGGCCGGCGATCTGCACGCTGACCGGCCCGGGTTCGTCGCTGAAATCCAGGCGTTGCCGCGATTTCCGCGTACCGCGCAGGCGCGGATTGGCGCTGGTCATCTCCGAGACCGCGAGCCCTGCACCGAGGCGACGGCAGAGCTGGCGAAAGGGCTTGTCGGTTACGCCGGCCATCGGCGCGAGTATCACCGGGTTGCCGAGCGTGTAGGGGCCAATCTGCATGGGCGGAATTCTAGCCGTACTCGTCCTTTTCGAGCCAACGCCACTGGCCCTTTGGCAGCGTGCCCAGCCGGAGCGGACCGATGGCGGTGCGGATCAGCCGCAGCACCCCGATGTCGTGCGCTTCGAGCAGTCGGCGGATATGCCGGTTGCGGCCTTCATCGAGCACGATCTCCAGCCAGGCGTTCCTTTCGCCGCTGCGTATCAGTTGCGCCGACTTTGCCGCCAGCCGTTCGCCGTCGTGGTCGACGCCGGCGACCAGCCGTGCGAGCAGCGAGGCCTCGGGCTGCGTGTCGATCTGCACGTGGTAGGTCTTGTCGGGGCCCGTGGCCGGATCGGTGATGCGGGCCGCCCAGGCCGGATCGTTGCTGAACAGGAGCAGCCCTTCGCTGGCCTTGTCCAGTCGTCCGACTGGCGCCAGCCACGGCAAGTCTGCGCCATCGAAGCAGCGATAGACCGTGTCGCGGCCCTTTTCATCGACGGTCGTCGTGACCAGTCCGCGCGGCTTGTTGAGCATCAGATAGCGCTTCTGCACGGCGACCAGTGGCTTCCCGTCCAGCGTCAGGCGGTCGCGCTCGAAAACCACCGGAAACTCCGGGTCATGCACCACCCGGCCATTCACGGCAATGCGTCCGGCATGTACCCAGGCGGCTGCCACGCTGCGCGAGCCCAGCCCGAGTTTCGAAACCGTGCGTGCGATGCCGTGTTTTTTCGGTGCGGGGGAAATTGCCGTCCAGCCTACTTGAGCGCGTCGATGTTCAGGCCATCGAGTCCGTCGATGCTGTGACGGTTCTGCTTCGCGGCCTTGGCGCGCAGTTGGTCGGGTGTCTTGCCCGCCACGGCCTGGGCGATCTCGTCGCGCTCGATCGCAGTACCGTGGCGACAAAAAACATCTGCTGCCGGCGGATCCAGGCCGCCAGCGTGTCGTCGATCTGTTCAAACACACGTGCCATGAAGCATGGTCCGGATCAGGGCGGGCAGGTTACCACTTCCGGTCAATTGCCTGCGTCCGGGAAAGTATCGGCTGACGTTGCGCATACCGTGCCTTCTGTCCGTTCTGCAGTGCCTGGCGCCCGGTCTTTTTTACAATATCCGTGCAAAGCTTCGCCGGTGATGGCAGATGGCTATTGCATTTCCAGATTGCCCTACTAACCTGTCAATCCATCCAACAAGAACAAGGCCAAGTGCACCATGCCTGCCATGATTCGCTCGCTCGCCTGCCTCGCTGTTGGCTGCCTGTCCGGCATGCTGACGCTGTCCGCACACGCCGCCGGCCTGGTGGCTGCCGGTGTCGATTGCCAGAGCAGCTCGCGCTGCGGGCTGTACATGGACATCAGCGGCAACGCATCGGTCAACTATGGCGGCAGCGATTCGTTCAGCTACCAGCCGGCGTGGACGCTCGGCGCTTACCGTTCCGTTACCGACGGGGCCGCTGCGATGGGCGGGGGCGGTACGAGCGCCCTGACGGAGAGCAGTAACTTCGCCACATTCGGCGCCCTCAAGGCCATGCAAAGTGCGGGGGGCGTGAGTGAGGGCAGCGAGCAGCTCCATCCCTACTACGCCCATGCCGGTGCCGCCAGTTGGTCGAACATCGGTTTCCAGGACCGCCTGACCTTCAATGCTGCCCCGTCGTTGACCAATACCATGGGCACCATGGTCGGACGCATCCTGGTCTCGGGCGGGGTCAGTGCCAGTCCGGCGACGTACCCGCAGGAAAGCTCGTCGGCATCGGCCGCCGTGACCGTGAGTGGAGCTGGTACTTATTCGGTCTCCGCCAACGGCACTGGCGCTACCAGTGGCGGCATCCCCGCATACATCACCTTCGAGTTGCCGGTGAGGTTCAATTCGACGGACTTCACCGCGCTGGCGATGTGGCTGCAGACCTCGGCCAACGGCAACCTGCTGTACGGCTTCGGACTGAGCCATGGCTTCACCGCCACCTCGGACTTCGCCTCCACCCTCGAATGGGTCGGGATCGACAGCGTGCGCGATGCCGGCGGCAATCTGGTCAGTGGCTGGGGCGTGACCTCGGCCTCGGGCTTCGACTACAGCCGCAGTTATGCCGCACAGATCGCAGCCGTGCCAGCTCCCGGCGCCCTGTGGCTGTTGGGATCCGGGTTGCTCGGCATGATCGGTGTGGCCCGACGCCGGGGTGGCCTGAGGCGCGCACCGCCGCTCGTGTAGCACGTCGCCGGGAGGCTGGCTGGTGTTCCCATCGGCCAGAACATCCAGCCCTTTGATCGGTTATCCGGGTGATCCTGTTACACGCACAGCGCGCGATCCAGCCAGCCCGGCGCGCAGATCCGGTCGACAAACCACTTCAGCGCCTTGCCGCGGTGTGCGGTGCGCCAGACGAGCGACGACATCTGGCTGACCTTCGGTTCCTCGGTCTGCTTGATCACGAGTTCACCGCGCGCCACGGCTGCCGCTGCCAGGCATTGCGGCAGGTAGCCGACACCGAGTCCCATCGCCTGGGCTTGCAGTTTTGCAGCGGTGTCGGCAATCGTCAGGGTGTCCTGGCCCGAGAGCAGCCCGGTGGTGCGCGGTGGCAGGTTGCGTGAGCTGTCTGCAACGACGACGGCACGGTGGGCGAGGATATCGGCGCGGGTCAGTGGTTCCTGCGTCCTTGCCAGTGGATGCGAGGGTGCCACGGCAAACACCCAGTCGATTTCTCCCAGCGGGCGGACCTGGTAACCGCCACCGGCAGGGCCTTCGCCCGACGCGCCGATTGCCATGTCCGCTCGCCCCGATACCACGGCATCCCAGCTGCCACCCAGCACCTCCGTCATGAAGCGCAGTCGCGTATCGGCGTCCTGCGTATAGAAGTCCCGTGCCAGTTCGAGGGTGGCTGCGGCAGGGATTATGCCGTCGCAGGCGATGCGCAATTCGGCCTCCCAGCCGGTCGCCACCCGCTTCACGCGTGCCTCGAGGTTGCCTGCGGCGCGCAGCAGGTGGCGACCTTCGGTCAGCAGTTCGCGACCGGCGACCGTCAGTTTCGCGCGATGGCCGCGCCGATCGAACAGCGGCACATCCAGATCGTCCTCGAGTTTGCGGACCGTATAGGTCACGGCGGAGGGTACGCGGTGCAACTCGTGCGCAGCGGCGGCAAAGCTGCCCTTGCGGTCGATGGCGTCAATGACCAGCAGGGCGTCAAGCGACAGCCTCATGTTCTCGACCTGCCTGATTCCTAAACTGAATGATTAATCCTATATATCTGATTAAATAATATAAATACATGTTTATAAAAGTTATTTTTATTCATCAAATTTGACCTAGTTAGTCAATATTATCCGGTTTCGTGTTTGCCCAGGCTGGCCTAGGCTGTGTCTCGTGCCGAAACCTGATCACTTCACATGGCAAAGGAGCCGGGATGCAGACGCTGCGTAAAAGCCAGGACCGCGGCCACGCCAACCACGGCTGGCTGGATTCCTGGCACAGCTTTTCGTTTGCCGATTACCACGATCCCGAGCGCATGGGCTATGGCCCGCTGCGGGTGATCAACGAAGATCGGATCCAGCCCGGAACCGGCTTCCCCACCCACGGTCACCGCGACATGGAGATCATCAGCTATGTGCTCGAAGGTGTGCTGACCCATGAGGACTCGATGGGTAACGGCTCGGCAATTGTTCCCGGTGACGTGCAGCGCATGAGCGCCGGTACGGGAGTGCGTCATTCCGAGTTCAACCACGGCAAGACTGGCCTCACGCATTTGCTGCAGATCTGGATCCAGCCGCAGTCCACGGGCAGCGAGCCGTCGTATGAACAAAAGCACTTTCCCGTCGACGAGAAGCGTGGCCGGCTGCGCCTGGTTGCCTCGCCCGATGGCCGAAATGGTTCCGTGAGCATGAACCAGGACGCCTGCCTGTATGCGGGACTGTTTGATGGCGACGAAACTGCCGGATTGATGATTGCGCCAGGTCGCCGTGGCTACCTGCACCTTGCGCGCGGCAGCATCAGCGTCAACGGCCAGCGCCTGCACGCCGGCGATGCCATGACAACCGGGCCGGGCCCGGTCGTCATCGGGGCGGGCACGGCTGCCGAGGTGCTGGTATTCGATCTGCCGTGACTGCAACCACCCTCTGTTCAACCATGGGAAGGAACCAACATGAAACAACACACGATTGCGGTGATCGTTGGCAGCATCCGCAAGGATTCCCTCAACCAGAAGCTGGCGGACGCCCTGGCAAGGCTCGCGCCGCCGGAGTTTTCGTTCAAGCGGGTGCGCCTCGATGACCTGCCGCTCTATAACCAGGATGACGACGGCAATCCGGTCGCCGCAGTGACGCGCCTGCGCGAGGCGATCAAGGCGGCGGATGGACTGCTGTTCCTGACGCCGGAGTACAACCGCTCGATACCCGGCGTGCTGAAGAATGCGATTGACCATGCTTCGCGGCCTTGGGGCCAGAGCGTCTGGGCCGGCAAACCGGCAGGGGTATTGGGTGTGTCGGTCGGTGCCATCGGCACCGCGCTGGCGCAGCAACACCTGCGCAACATCCTTGCCTACCTCGACGTGCCCACGCTGGGCCAGCCGGAACTGTTCCTGCAGGCGAAGGAGGGGCTGTTTGATGCGAATGGCGACATCGGGCCGGACAGCCGTGCCTTCCTGCAGGGGTGGATGGACCGCTACGTGACGTGGGTAAAGCAGCACGCGGCCTGATAGATCGCCATCGCTTCCCTCATAATGGGGCCATTCTTCGAGGAATCGCCCATGTCCATGCGGACCTTCAGCCTTGTTCTTGTGGTGCTCGGCCTCGCCGGCTGCGGCGGCAAGCCGCCGCCCTCGATGGGACCACCGCAGGTCACGGTTGCGACACCGCTGGTGCGTCAGATCACCGACTGGGACGAGTACACCGGGCGCCTTGCGGCCGTCGAGTCCGTGGAGATCAGGGCGCGTGTCGGCGGTTACCTGCAGTCCGTGCACTTCGAGGATGGTGCGCTGGTGCAGCGCGGCGACCTGCTGTTCGTCATCGATCCCAGGCCCTATGAAGCGGCCCTCGACGAAGCGCGCGCCGACCTGACGCAGGCGAAGGTGCGCCTCGAACTCGCGAGCAACGATCTGGACCGGGCGAAACGCCTCTTCGCCTCGCGCGCGATTTCCGAGGAAGAACTCGACGCGCGCACCAAGGAGCATCGCCAGGCGGAAGCCGCGCTGGAAGCTGCGCAGGCTGCCGAGCAAGGCTCGGCGCTGGACCTGGAGTTTGCGCGCATCAAGGCGCCGATCAGCGGCCGCATCGGCCGCAAACTGGTGACGGTCGGCAACCTGGTCAGCAGTTCGGGCGACAAGCCGACCTTGCTGACGACGATCGTCTCGGTCGATCCGGTCCACGTCTACTTCACGGCCGACGAGCGCGCCTTCCTGCGTTACACGCGCCTTGCCGAGCAAGGCATCCGGCCCAGTTCGCGCAGTGCACCCAATCCGGTCCGCCTGCAACTCGCGGATGAGCAGGATTTCCCCCACCTGGGCTACATGGATTTCGTCGACAACCAGGTGGACCGTGCCACCGGCACCATGCAGGGGCGCGCCATTTTCAAGAACCCGGATGGCAACCTGACGCCGGGCCTGTTTGCGCGCGTGAAGCTGCTCGGTGAAGGGCCCTACGAAGCGCTGATCGTGCCTGACCAGGCGATCGGTACCGACCAGGGCCAGCGGCTGGTCTACGTTCTCGGCGCCGACAACGTGGTTACACCGCGTCCGGTCACGCCAGGGCGGTCACTCGGCGATTTGCGGGTCATCCGCGCTGGCCTCAGCGCGACAGACCGGGTGGTGATCAACGGTATCCAGCGGATACGCCCCGGCATCACGGTCACGCCGGTCGAGGGCAGCATTCCGGAACCTGCAGACGGCACCTCGGCCGCCATCAACAAATGAATTTCAGCCACTTCTTCATCGACCGGCCGCGTTTCGCCGCGGTTGTTTCCATTCTCATCACGATCGTCGGTGCGATCGCCTACTTTGGCCTGCCGGTCACGCAGTATCCGGATGTCGTACCGCCGACCATCATCGTGACGGCCAGCTACCCCGGTGCGACACCGGAGGTCATCGCCGATACCGTTGCCGCGCCCATCGAGCAGGAAATCAACGGCGTCGAGGGCATGCTGTACCTCACCTCGTCCTCGACCAGCGATGGCCGCCTGACCCTCACGATCACCTTCGAACTCGGCACGGACCTCGATGCCGCCCAGGTGCTGGTGCAGAACCGCGTGGCAATCGCCGAGCCCCGGCTGCCCGAGGAAGTCCGTCGCATCGGTGTCGTGACAGAAAAAAGTTCGCCAGACCTGATGATCGTGGTTCATCTCGAATCGCCCGATGACAGCCTGGACCAGCTGTACATCTCGAATTACGCCCTGTTGCATATCCGCGATGTGCTTGCACGCATCAACGGCGTTGGCCAGATCAACCTGGTGGGTGCGCGCGAATACAGCATGCGCGTCTGGCTGGATCCGGATCGCATGGCCGGACTCAATGTCACTGCCGACGATGTGGTCACGGCACTGCGTGGCCAGAACATCCAGGTCGCCGGCGGTACCCTGGGTGAGCAGCCATCCCCCGCCAGCAATGCCTTTCAGGTAAGCGTGAGCAGCCAGGGACGCCTGCTGGATGCGGAGCAGTTCGGCCAGGTGATCGTCAAGAGCGGTGCAGATGGCCGCCTCACGCGCGTTGCCGACATCGCCCGGGTGGAACTGGGTGCGCGGGACTACCTCACCAACAGCCTGCTGGATGGCCGGCCGGCCGTGGCACTGGTCATGTTCCAGCGACCCGGCAGCAATGCGCTGGAGACCGCCGAGGAAGTCAAACAGACCATGGCGAAGCTGGCGCCGGGGTTCCCCAAGGGCCTGGTCCACCGGATTGTCTACAACCCGACGGACTTCATCGCCCAGTCCGTCGACGCCGTCTACATCGCGCTGCTGGAAGCCACGGCGCTGGTGATCATCGTGATCCTGCTGTTCCTGCAGAACTGGCGTGCAGCGATCATTCCGGTCATCGCCATTCCGGTCTCCCTCATCGGAACCTTCGCCGTGATGGCGGCACTCGGTTACTCGCTCAACAACCTGACCCTGTTCGGCCTGGTGCTCGCGATCGGCATCGTCGTGGATGACGCAATCGTCGTGGTGGAGAGCATCGAACGCAACCTCGAAAGCGGCCTCGCCGCGCGGGAAGCAGCCCGGCGGACCATGACAGAAGTCGGTACCGCACTGGTCTCGATCGCGCTGGTGCTGGTTGCGGTATTTTTGCCCACGGCGTTTCTGGGCGGCATCAGCGGGCAGTTCTTCCGGCAGTTTGCCGTGACGATCGCGACCGCCACCGCGATCTCGGCGCTGGTGTCGCTGACACTCAGCCCGGCACTCGGTGCCATTCTCCTGCGCCGTCACGATGCGCCACTCGACCGCGTCGATCGCGGGCTGGACCGGCTGCTGGGCCGCGTGTTCCGGGCTTTCAACCTCCGCTTCGACCAGTTGCAGGAAAAATACCGGCTGGCGGTTTGCCGGACGGTGCGCCGGCCGGGCCTCGCGCTGAGCGCCTTCGCCGCCATGCTGGGCCTGACTGCGGTCGGCTTTATGCTGGTGCCGACCGGCTTTATCCCGCAACAGGACCAGGGCTACCTGATCACGCTGGTCGAACTGCCGAAGGGCGCATCGCTGGACCGGACCACCGAAGTCATCCGCCGCGCGACCGACATGGCACTGAAGACCCCCGGCCTTGAGCGCATCGTGGCCTTCGCCGGCTTTTCGGCTGCGACCAACTCGAATGCCAGCCACTCCGGCACGGTATTCACCGCCCTGCGGGATTTCAGGGACCGTGAGCCCGGCCAGTCAGGACCGGAGCTGGCGGCAAAGCTGAATGCCGCCTATAGCCAGATCCAGGAAGCCAGCCTGTTCGTGGTCGCGCCACCCCCGGTGCGCGGCATTGGCAGCGGCGGCGATTTCAAGCTGATGGTCCAGGACCGCAGCGGCCAGGGCCTGCAGGCGCTCGAGCAGGCAACCTGGGCCCTCGTGGCGGCACTGGCGGAATCCGGCGAGGTTGCGCGGCCCTTCAGCACCTTCACCACCACCGCCCCCCGGTACTTTCTGGATATCGACCGGACCCGGGCCGAGATGATGAACGTCCCCATCGAAAACGTGTTTGCGACCCTGCAGATCTACCTGGGTTCTTCCTACGTCAATGACCTGACGCTGTTCGGCCGCAACTACCGTGTGACAGCCCAGGCCGATGCGCCCTGGCGCCTGGCACCGGAAGACATCAGCCGGCTGCGCACCCGCAATGCCGACGGCGAGATGGTGCCACTCGGTTCGCTGGTGGCGATTCGCCCGTCTTCAGGACCGGATCGCGTTGTCCGCCACAACCTTTACCCGACCGCAGAAGTGCAGATGGCCACGCTGCCCGGCCGCAGCAGCGGCCAGATCCTGGCCGCAGCGGAGCGCATCGCCGCGCAGGTCCTGCCGCCCGGCATCGAATACGAGTGGACAGACCTGGCCTATCAGCAGACACATACCGCCAACCTCGGCCTGCTGATGTTTCCGCTCAGCGTGCTGTTCGTGTTTCTCGTGCTGACGGCGCAGTACGAAAGCTGGTCGCTGCCCTTTGCCATCGTGCTGATCGTGCCGCTGTGCCTGCTCTTTGCCATCGTCGCGCTGCTGCTGCGCGGACTTGATATCAACATCCTGGCGCAGATCGGCTTCATCGTCCTGATCGGACTGGCCAGCAAGAATGCGATCCTGATCGTCGAGTTTGCCCGCCAGCAGGAGAGCGAAGGCAAGGACCGCTTTACAGCGGCAATCGATGCGGCGCAGTTGCGCCTGCGGCCCATCCTGATGACCTCCTTTGCGTTCATCGCGGGCGTGTTGCCGCTGATGCTGGCCACCGGGGCGGGCGCCGAAATGCGCCAGGTGCTCGGCACGGTGGTGTTCGGCGGCATGCTCGGCGTCACATTCATCGGCTTGCTGCTGACACCGGTGTTCTACACCGTGATCCGCGGCTGGCTGCGGGCAGAACCTGCACCCGGCACAGCTGCCGAAGCGGGGCCGCCGTGAAAGGGCCGGCAGCTTTCCTGTGCGCGGTGCTGCTCACCGGCTGTGCGGCAGGCACGGACTACCAGGCCACGGTTCCCGAAACCAGCGCCAGCTTTGCCGCAGTCGACGGTACCGGCCTCAGGGCCGACATCCCGGATGCGGAATGGTGGCAGGAGTTCAATGATCCCACCCTGAACCAGCTGATCGAGCAGGCTGCGGCCTCGAACTACGACGTGCGCATCGCGATCGCGAACCTGCGCGCCTCGCGCGCACTCCTGCAGGGTGGACGACTGGAACTGGCACCCATCATCACGGCGGAAGGCAGCAAGCGACGGGAAAAGCAGAGCGAAGCCCTGAATATTCCGCAGGACTACAGCGATGACTACTACGACGCCGGTTTTGATGTCAGCTGGGAGATCGACATCTTCGGCCGGGTGCGGCGCTCCGTCGAAGCCCTGAAGGCCGACTACGAATCCGAGGAAGCTGCCTGGCGCGATACCCTGCGCACCGTCATCGGCGAGGTCGCCCGGACCTATGTCGAGCTGCGCGGGGTGCAGTACCGCTTTGCAGTTGCCGAGCGCAATACCGTCAACCAGGAAGAAACCTACCAGCTCACGCTGGCGCTGCTGGAGGGTGGTCGCGGCACCGATCTCGATATCGCGCGGGCGCTCGCCCAGCTGGAAACCACGCGCGCCAGCCTCGGGCCGCTGCAGGCCGCAGAAACGGAAGCCATCAATCGCCTGGCGATCCTGGTGGGTGGCGAGGCAGCCGGACTGCGCGCGATGCTCGATACCCGCCAGACCTTGCCGCATCCGCCGGAACTGATCGCGGTAGACGACCCCGCCAGCATGTTGCGGCGCCGGCCGGATGTGCGCACGGCAGAAAGGCAACTGGCGGCTGCAACCGCCCGCAGTGGTGCGGCGGTTGCGGATTATTTCCCGCGCGTCACTCTCAGTGGCTCCGGCGGCTGGCGCAGCACGTCCCTGTCGGAGCTCGGCGACTCATCGGCGGAACGTTACTTTTTCGGTCCGGTGATCAGCTGGGCCGCTCTGGACATGGGCCGGGTACGCGCACAGGTCGCTGCCAGCGATGCCCGTGCCGACGCCGCGCTGGCGAACTGGGAAAAAGCCGTACAGACGGCGTTGCGGGAAACCGAATCGGCCCTGAACCGCTACTCCAGAACCCGGGAGACAGCGGCTCGCCTGCGCATTGCCGCGAGCGCCAGTGCCAGGGCCGCAGACCTGGCCCGACTGCGTTACCGCTATGGTGCCGACAGTTTCCTCACGGTGCTGGATGCGGAGCGACGTTTGCTCGAGGCCGAGGACCTGCTCGCGGCAGCCGAGACGGATACTTCGCTTGCCGCCGTCACCGTATACAAGTCGCTCGGCGGTGGCTGGGAACCGTTCGCCGGCGCGGTCAGGTAGGAGCGCCTTCAGGCGCGATTCTTCTGGTCCGGGAATCGGATCGCGGCTGAAGCCGCTCCTACAGCACGCGGGCGTCATACGCCCAGTGCAGCAGTGCCTGGCGCTGGCGCGGACGACACCCGAGGTCACCACGCAGGCAGGAGCGCTGCAGCTGCGTGACATGGCGGCGTATGGCACGCCAGCGACTGATCTGCCGTGCATCGTCCTCGCTGCGCCGGCCCATGTAGTAACGGCAGTACCACTGGAACCAGCCGCGCGGATCGTCCTCCCAGATCCAGCCCTTTTCGCGCCAGACCGACAGCGGTTGCGAAGCGCGCACACCGAAGAAGTTGAGGGAGGCGTCGTAGCGAAGGGGCGAGAGCCTGGCTTTTTTGAACCAGCTGGCCGGAAACTCGTCCACGCAGTCCGTCATGTACTTGCCGCCGAACACACCGAGCGCGAGCATCTGCGCCGGCGTGAGCTGTGGCGCGAAGCCCTCGTCGAAGTTCCGGCCCACGGGCTCGGTCAGGTAATAGACGTAGTTGTCCTGCATCCGGTCGCTGACGGTTACACGCCGTGGCTTCATGTCTTTCAGGTGCCGGGTCGAAGTTTTCGAAGTATTTCACGTTCCGCCAGCGCCGGGTGTGCCAGTTTCCTGCAGATTCGAAACAAGTGATAGCGGTGTCGTGACACCAGTGCCGGGCCGGGTTTGAAAACTTCGAAAACTTCGAAACCTTCGACCCGGCACCTCAATCCGTATACTCTCCGGGTCATGACCGTTTTTGACCGAGTATTCGCGGCCTTGCAGGCAACCGGCGTTCGCTATGTCGTCGTGGGCGGTGTGGCGGTCAACCTGCATGGCTATCAGCGCTTCACAAAAGACATTGACCTGGTCATCGAACTCGCGCCGGAGCGAGCAATCAAGGTTCTCGATGCGCTAAGCGCCATTGGCTACAAGCCCAACCTTCCCGTCAAGCTGGCGGATTTTGCCAATCCGGCCATCCGGGAAGAATGGGTTCGCGACAAGAACATGATGGTTTTCCAGATGTACAGCGATGAGTTGCGTACGACCATCGACATCTTTGTGCAGTATCCGCTCGACTTCGAATCGTTGTGGAACGACGGCACGAAGATCGACTTGCCGGGTACCTCGCTGCGCATCGCGTCGATCGATCATCTGATCCTGATGAAACGCCGCGCCGGCCGCGCCCAGGATCTGGTCGATATCGAGAAACTCGAGATCCTGCGACGCTACATCACTGATGCCGGAGACCTGCCAACATGACCAGCAAGAAAGATCCACCCGAGGGCAGTTTTGAGGCGGCGGCACTGTGGCAGTTGCGCATGGCTCTCAAGTCCACGCATGCGCAGCGGCTCCAGGATCTGCAGGACATGATCGATTTCAACGCTGCGGCCGAAGCAAACAATCCGCAGCTTCGCGCAGCGGTCAAGCGGCTGGCGAAGTCCTAGTCGCACTCGCCGCAATAACCTCAACCAGAATGAAAATGGGTAAATTGATCTTTGTGTTGCCTGGGATAGCAGGTGGCGGTGCAGAAAGATTTGTTCTGAATCTCTATCAGGCTATGGAAGAATATTGTGGCTTCGAGTGTCATATCGTTTCACTGAGCCGTGATGTGGATCATGATCTCGAGTACCGAGTACCGAGTACCGAGTACCGAGTACCGAGTACCGAGTACCGAGTACCGAGTA
>JAHDYM010000002.1:38968-84395 GCA_023383705.1 Gammaproteobacteria bacterium
CGAGTACCGAGTACCGAGTACCGAGTACCGAGTACCGAGTACCGAGTACCGAGTACATTACCTCGATGAGGTGCAAAGCATTAGCAAGAAGGGAGTCAACCGTTTTACGTACAGGCTAAAAATTGCCCGGATAATCGATGACTATATTAGTCGGGTTATCGGCGATGACTGCGTGGTTCTGGCGAACATGATGTTCGTCGACAAGATCATGTCACAAAGCCGCCACAGGGTGTTTCACGTCATTCATAGCGCTTATTCTCAATCGCTTCTGACGGGAAAGTCGGCGATTCACAGGTATTTCATACAACGAAATATCAGCAAGGTGTACGGGCGGCACCCTCTCATTTTCGTTTCTCATGGTGCAGAGGCCAGTTTTGTCGCCAACTTCAGTACGGCGTCGGACAGGTTCGTGATTTACAACCCGGTGCCGGTTGGGGCGATCTGTTATTTGTCGACCGCTGACGCAGAAAGTCCGGCGAGCGACTATGTCATCCATGTCGGACGTTTCAATCGTGCAAAGCGCCATGACAGATTATTGCTTGCCTTCTCAAAGCTCGCATCGGGGACAAAGCTGGTTCTCCTCGGTGACGGCAGATTAGAATCCAGGATTCGATCGCAAGTAGCGGAGCTTGGACTTGAAGAACGAGTTCTGTTCAACGGGTTTGTGAAGAATCCATATCCGTTGATGAAGAAGGCGCGGGTGCTGGTTTTGTGTTCCGATTATGAAGGCTTGCCTACAGTGGTTCTGGAGGCAATGTGTTTGGGTGTGCCCATCGTGACGACCGATTGCCCTGGTGGAATAAGGGAGATCATTGATGACGAGTCATCACCCTCACTGGTGCCGCTGGGGGATATCGAAGCATTGGCGAGTGCAATACAGGGTGCTTTGGACCATCCAGAAAGGTACCGGATCTCTCTGGGAGAAAAATTCCAGAGTCGCATTGTGGCAGAGCAATATCAGGCTCTTTTCAGTTCAGTACTCTAGCCACCTGTTGGCCTGCGGAGTTTTTCGAGTCGCCTACATCCCCCGCCCCGCAGCCAGCACCCGATCACCCACAAACGGATTGCTCCGCCGTTCCTGTCCAAACGTCGAGGTCGGGCCGTGCCCGGGCACGAAGGTCACGTCGTTGCCGAGCGGCCAGAGCCGGCGGGTGATCGAGTCGATCAGGGTGGCGTAGTCGCCGCCGGGAAAATCGGTGCGGCCGATGGAGCCGGCGAACAGCACGTCGCCGACGAAACAGACCTGCGCCGAACGGCTGAAGAACACCACGTGTCCGGGGGTGTGGCCGGGGCAATGATGCACTTCGAGCGTTTCGTGGCCCACCTGCACCGTATCGCCTTGCTGCAACCAGCGGTCCGGCTCGAAGGTCGCCACTTGCGCGAAGCCGAAATTCCGCGCCTGGGCCGGCAGCTGTTCGATCCAGTAGCGGTCGCCTTCGTGCGGGCCTTCGACCGGCAGCCTGAAGCGCCGGGCAAGTTCCGCCGTGGCACCGGCGTGGTCGATGTGGGCGTGGGTCAGCAGGATCTTCGTCAGCTGTACACGCTGTTCCTGCACGCCGGCGAGGATCTCGTCCAGATCACCACCCGGATCGATCACTGCGCCCTGCAGGGTTTCGGTACACCAGATGACGGAGCAGTTCTGCTGGAACGCGGTCACCGGCACAATGAGTACCCGCAGGCTCATGGGCGTTTCATCAGGCCGTTGGGCTGGTCCGCGCGCGGCTGCGTGAGGATCGGTGCGTAGTGCCAGATGAACAGGCCGAAGCCTGCGATCCACAACAGCCCTGAACCGGTATAGGCCAGGGTGATGCTGCCTGCATCCAGCGGGCCGAATGTGCGCAGGATGGCCGCAAAACCGAGCAGCGCATAGGCCAGCTGGATGATGCGCGCGGCCTGCAGCGGCCGGCCGGTGTGTCCGAGCGCCACGCGCGTCATCATGCCGAGGATGACGCCGCCGATGCCGCCCACGGTAAGCGCATGCAGGGCCGCGGTTTCAGGTATCGGCAGTCCGGCTGCGGAAAGACCCAGCAACAGAAAGCCCGCGCCCAGCCAGGCGTAGGCGACATGCAGCACCAGCAGCAGCGGTTCGGCGGTGGTCGCGAGTCCCCGCCAGCCCGACAGCCGCAGCAGGTGTGCTACCCCGGTGCCGAGGCACAGTATCGCGGTGAGGATGCTGGCCGGCAGGAGTGACTGGCTGATGCCGGCGGCGACGGTCAGCGGCACGATGGCGGTTTCCAGCCTGGCCCTGCTGCCTGGCAGGTTCGTGACACCGCGCATGCGCAACCAGGTGCCGGTGAAGCCGGGGATCACGCGGCCGCCGAGTATGGTGATCAGCACCACCAGCAGATACACGAACAGGCGGCTCACCATGCGCTGTATGTCGGCAGCCGCCTCTTCGGCGAGCAGGCCGGTTGCGGCAGCGTGATAGAGCAGGGTGAACACCGACAGCATCCAGGCGATCGCCAGCACGCCGTAGTTGCGCCGGTTGCGTGCGCCATAGATCTCGCGTGTCGCGATCAATCCGAACAGGACCGGGAACAGCAGGTCCAGCAGCAGGATCAGGAGCGCCGGCAGCAATCCGCTGAACAGCATCGCTGCCCGCCCGCACAACCAGCTGGCGACCAACGCCACCAGCAACGGGCCGCGCACCGGCGGCCGTCCGGTCCAGTTGGCACCGGCCGTGAGGATGAAGCCGGTGACCACGGCACCGCCGAATCCGAGTCCCATCTCGTGGGCATGCCAGAAGGTCGACAGGCTGGCGTTTGCCGGCCACGGGTAGCCGTTGATGGCGAGCAGCCACTGGCCCATGCCGAGCACCGCGAGGATGCCCGCCAGCAGGAAGAAGGGCCGGAAGGCATAGCTGAACAGGGGGCTGGACTGGAACATGGCCCATTGTCGCGTGCCCTGGCGGATTTGCCAAAGTAAACTCGTGTCACGCTTGGGCATGCCGGACGGCCTGCATGCCTCAAGCCGTGCTGCGCGGTGCCGACAGCCTCCTGTGGAGGTCCGGCCAGTTGATGGCCTTCTGTGCCTTGGGGGAGTGGCTATGCAACTCGGGATGATCGGCCTTGGCCGGATGGGCGCAAATATGGTGCGCCGCCTCATGCAGCACGGCCATGAATGCGTGGTTTTCGATGCCAGTGCCGACGCGGTCAAGGCGCTGACGGATGCAGGCGCCACCGGCGCCGCTTCCATCGACGAGTTCATCGCCCTGCTCAGGCCGCCGCGCGCAGTCTGGATCATGTTGCCGGCGCCGGTTGTGGAAGGCGTGGTGAAGACCGTTGCCGCTCATCTGCAGGCTGGCGATACGCTGATCGATGGCGGCAATTCGCCGTTCGAGAATGCGATCCGGCAGGCAGAATCCCTGCGTCCGGCCGGCATCCATTTCGTGGATGTGGGCACCAGCGGCGGCGTCTGGGGACTGGAGCGCGGCTATTGCCTGATGATCGGCGGTGCGCGCGAAGCGGTACAGCGACTGGAACCGGTGTTTCGCGACCTGGCGCCCGGCTGCGGCGACATCCAGCCGGTTGCCGGCCGCAAGCCGGATGATCCGGCCTCGAAGGGTTACCTGCACTGTGGTCCGCCGGGCGCGGGCCATTTCGTGAAGATGGTGCACAACGGTATCGAGTACGGAATGATGGCGGCCTATGCCGAGGGCTTCAATCTGCTGCGTCATGCCGGCGCGGGCCGTACCGATGGTCCGGGCATGCCTGAACATCCCGAGCGCTATCTCTACGACTTCGATCTCGGTGCCATCGCCGAGCTGTGGCGGCGTGGCAGCGTGGTGACTTCCTGGCTGCTCGACCTGACTGCCGCCTCGCTGTCGGCCGATCCGCAGCTCAAGGGTTTTCAGGGCCGCGTATCGGATTCCGGTGAGGGTCGCTGGACGCTGAAGGCCGCCATCGATACGGCGGTGCCGGTGCCGGTGCTGTCAGCGGCACTCTATTCACGCTTTGAATCGCGCAGCGAGGCGGAATTTGCCAACCGCCTGCTGTCGGCGATGCGTTTCCAGTTCGGTGGCCACAGGGACGCCGGCAAGTGAGCGAAAGATCCGATGCCATCGTGCTGCTCGGCGCGACTGGCGATCTCGCCCATCGCAAGATTTATCCCGCGCTGGCCGCGATGGTCCGGCGGGGTAAGCTGGATGCGCCGGTGATCGGCGTGGCTCGCTCGGGCTGGGGGCTCGAGCAGTTCAGGGACCGTGTGCGCGACAGCCTGGTAAAGCGTACCGGCAGTGCCGATACACCGGCCGCCGGCAAGTTGCTCGCCCAGCTGCGCTACGTGGATGGCGACTACCAGTCCGCGGAGACTTTCGCCCGTCTCAAGGAAGCGCTGAAGGATGCCAGGCGTCCGCTGTTCTACCTGGCCATCCCGCCCAGCCTGTTCGGACTGGTCGTCAAGCTGCTGGGTGAGTCAGGCTGTGCCGGGAACGCCCGGGTCGTTGTCGAGAAACCCTTTGGCCGCGATTACGCCTCGGCCAAAGACCTGAACAAGACCCTGCACCAGGTATTCGGCGAGTCGTCGATCTTTCGCATCGATCACTTCCTCGGCAAGGAGCCGGTGCAGAACCTGCTGTATTTCCGCTTTGCGAACTCTTTTCTCGAGCCGATCTGGAACCGCAACTACATCGAGAGCGTGCAGATCACCATGGCTGAGACCATCGGCGTGGAAGGCCGGGGCAAGTTCTACGAGGAAGTGGGTGCCATCCGCGATGTGGTGCAGAACCATCTGCTCGAGGTGGTGGCGAGCCTGGCCATGGATCCGCCGGTCGGTTACTGGGGCGAGGCGCAGCGCGACGAGCGCATCAAGGTGCTGCGGGCGATCAGCCCGTTTTCCGGGCGGAGCCTGGTGCGCGGACAGTATCGCGGCTATCGCGGTGAAACCGGCGTTGCGCCGGATTCCGGGGTCGAGACCTATGCAGCGATGCAGTTGCACCTGAACTCCTGGCGCTGGCAGGGCGTGCCCTTCTTCCTCCGCGCCGGCAAGTCGCTGCCGGTGACGGCGACCGAGGTGATGGTGATCCTCAAGGCGCCGCCGCAGCAGGTGTTCGATGAACCGGTGCCGCCACAGTCCAACTATTTCCGTTTCCGCCTCGGGCCGGACCAGGTGGCGATCGCGGCCGGCGCACGTACCAAGTCGCCGGGTGAGCGGATGGCGGGCGAGGAAGTCGAGCTCTACGTCTGCAATTCGACGAGCGAGGCGAAGGAAGCCTATGAACGCCTGATCGGCGATGCGATGGGCGGCGATGCCACCCTGTTTGCCCGCGAGGACAGCGTGGAGGCGGCCTGGGCGATCTGCGATCCGATCATCAATACCGGCGGACCGGTGTACCGCTACGAGTCGGGCAGCTGGGGGCCGCGCGAGGCCGACCGCATGGTTGCGGCATACGGTGGCTGGTACAACCCGAGCCAGAACGGGAGCGGGTGCGGCAGCTAGCCGCGCCGTCGGGGAATTTCTGCGTGCGACTTGAAGTTGAGCCAACAGTAGCGGATGCGGCTGCAATGGCGGCCCGGCTCATCGCCACCGTCCTCGGTATCGGCATCGCCCGCCGCAGCCACGCGACGCTGGCGCTCAGCGGTGGCAGTTCACCGCTGCCGCTGCTCGCCGAACTGGTGCGCCAGCCGCTGGACTGGAAGGCGATCCATGTCTTCCAGGTCGATGAGCGTGTGGTGGCGCGCGGGGACACCGCGCGGAACCTGACCAACATCGAGGAGTTGCTGGTCACCAATGGTCCCCTGCCGCGGCGGAATCTCCATCCGATGTGGGTCGATCGTGCCGATCTGCTCGGTGCCGCGGCGGAATATGCTGCCGGGATCGAGCAACTGGCTGGCGTGCCGCCGATTCTCGATGCGGTGCATCTGGGCCTGGGGACCGACGGGCACACGGCTTCGCTGTTTGCCGGCGATCCGGCCCTGAAGGTAAGGGACCGTGCCGTGGCGCTTACCGCCGAGCATGCCGGCTATTCGCGCATGACGCTCACCCTGCCGGTCATCAACCGCGCGCGCAGCATCGTCTGGTTCGTGACCGGTGCCGACAAGGCCGGCGTGCTGGCTGATCTCTATGCCGGTGGTGCGCCGTTTCCCGCCGCCCGCGTGGCGCGGGTGCGTGCGGTGGTGGTCGCCGACAGTGCGGCAGCGAAGGATGCGGTGGCCCCGAAGAAGCGGCGGCCGCGACCGAAGTCCAAAGTGGTGCCGCTGCGTCGCCGTACCTGAACCGGATTGCGGCAGTCTTCCAGACTCAGCCGCGTTGCGATCCCTGCGGATAGGGGCCCAGCCTGAGCAGCAGTCCCACGGCAATGACGATGGCGATTGCCGCGGCGGCCAGCATCGGTCGATAGCTGCCGAGTGTGTCGAAAACCCTGGCGTAGAGCAGCGGGGCGAGACCCGAGCCCGCGGTGAAGAATGCGTAGATGCCGCCGAACACCGCGCCGTAATGCCGCGTGCCGAAGTAACGGCTGCTCAGGTAGGCGAGCAGGTCCAGTTCTGCACCGGCGGCGAGGCCGAGCAGCACGGCTGCCGCGATGGCCAGCGCCGGTGTGATGGGCAGGCTCGCCATCATCGCCATGGCGAGCGCCGGACCGGAAAAAAACAGTGCCGCAACGGCCGGGGCCCAGATCCGGTCGGCAAGGAAACCTGCCAGCAGGCGTCCGACGATGACGGCAAGGCCAAGCAGTGTCGCGGCCTGCGCAGCTGCGGCGGGCGTCCAGCCCAGATCGAGCAGGAGTGGCACGAAGTTCGGAATCAGGCCGATCACCGACAGCGTGATGATGAACAGTGCGCTGCCCAGCACCCAGAAGCGGCGGTCGCGCATGGCTTCGGCACGCGTCGGTCCCCACAGGGCCGGTTGCGGGCCGCTGCGTTCAGCTGCGTTGCTGGCGTCTGCCGGGGCAAGGCGCAGCCAGAGCAGTACCACCGGCAGCGACCAGGCCAGCGCACCCAGGCCGATCGCCGCGTAGGCGGAGCGCCAACCGGCGGCTTCGATGAAAAATCGCACCAGCGGCGGCCCGATGAGTGCGGCGAGCCCGATGCCGGCCATGGTCAGGCCGATGGCGAGGCCGCGATGCACATGGAACCAGCTGTTCACCACCGTGGTCCAGGTGATGGGCAGGCTGCCGGCGGCGAACACGGCCAGTCCGGCAAAGCACAGATAAAAGGCCCACAGCGAGCCCGGCGTCATCGCCAGCACGACATACATGGTCGCGTGTCCGACGAGGCCGGCGATGCCAACGATGCGCGGCCCGAACCGGTCGACCAGTGAGCCCGCCAGCGGCGCCGTCACCAGGCCGCAGAACTGCATGATGGTGAAACCGAGGAAGAAGTCGCTGCGCGACCAGCCGAACGCAGCGCTCACCGGGCCGGCAAACAGGCCCTGCGTGTAGAAGGTGATGGCAAGGATGCCGCCGGCATTGCCGAGAATGCTGGCGGCCAGCGGGCGCCAGCCGCGCTCGAATTCACGATTCAAGGTCGCGGGACTACCATTTTGCAGTTGGCCGGATATGCGCCATGTATGGGATCCCGAGCCGGTCAAAGCCTTCCTCGGTTCCGTACACGACGTCCACCGCATCGCTGCGAACGGCAAAGTAGAACAGCGGTGCAGGCGGTCCCTGCCAGCCTTCCGGGTTGCGCTCGCTCATGGTGCGCACCAGGCTGATGGCGGTTTTTTCGTCGAGGGCGGTGAAAGCCTTCTGGTATGCGGCCTGGCTGGCGGCATCCAGCGCTGCCAGTGCCGGGCGGTAAACATCGAGGTAGGGTGGTGGCACATCCAGATAGCGGATCAGCAGCAGGCAATCGGCGGCATCCACCGCCAGTTGATGATCGACGAAGTGTGCGATGCCGGCCTCGCGGGCACCGGGCAACAGGATCTCGCCGAGAGCTTCGAGCCCGGCGACTTCGGCGGGGCGGAGCACGCGCATGGGCACGGTCCTGGCCCGTGCCTCGCGCGGCGTCAGCAGCAACTCGACTCCGCCCAGCGAGCAGGCCAGCAGCCCGAGGCTGCCGGACTGGAGGAAGTGCCGCCTGCGCCTGTCCACTACCGCATCCCTCCGTCTGGGCTAAGCTGTGTCGGCAAAGCTAGAGGCAGCCTTGGGTCCGGTCAAGCGGGGAACCAATGAAGCACGCAGCAGTTGATGCCGTCATCGTCGGTGCGGGGGCCGCCGGCAGCGTTTACGCAGCCGAACTTGCGCGGGCCGGCAAGCGTGTGACCGTGCTCGAGGCCGGACCTGCCTGGACGCTGGATGACCTGGTCAGTTCCCAGATCTGGGCGCGCCGGCTGAAGTGGCGTGGCGCGCCGGTCGCCGCGACGGGTGAGCACCCGGCCGGCAACAATTTCGTCACCGGTTCGGGATTCGGTGGCGCGGCGCTGCACCACTACGGTACCTGGCCGCGCTTTTCGCCGGAGAACTTCGAAGTGCGGCGCCGGTTTGGCAGGGGACTGGACTGGCCGATCAGCTATGACGACCTGCGTCCGTGGTATGACCGCATCCAGGCGGAAATGGGCATCTCGGGCGATGCCAGGGCCGAAATCTGGCGCGGTCCCGGTGATCCCTATCCGATGCCGGGCGTGCCGCGCTTCGGGCAGGGCGAAGCGCTGGCCCGCGGGTTTGCGAGGCTCGGGAAGCCGGTTGCACCCTTGCCGGTGATCGTCAACTCGGTGCCCTATCGCGGCCGTCCGGCCTGCCAGTGGGATGGCTGGTGCGATGCCGGTTGCCCGACGGGTGCGCTCGCCAACCCGCTCGTCACCTGGCTGAAGGCGGCGCGTGAAGCCGGTGCGGAATTCCGCGCAGACTGCGAGGTGAAACGGGTCATGACCGACCAGCGCGGCCGTGCGACCGGGGTGGAGTATTTCCATCAGGGCGATCGGCACGAGCAGCCTGCCGACGTGGTGATCCTTGCAGCCTCCACCATCGGCAATCCGCGCATCCTGCTCAATTCGGTTTCCGCTGCGCATCCGGCCGGGCTTGCCAACAGCAGCGGCCTGGTCGGCCGCTACCTGATGGCGGAGTTCATCGTGCAGGGCTTCGGGCTGTTCAGCGAACAGACCCAGCCCTGGCTCGGCATCAGCGCCGGACAGCTCACCTATCGCGAAGGCTACGTCAGCGCGACGCGGCCAGCCGCCTTTGGCGGCTATCAGTGGCAACTGGCGCCGTCGATGAAGCCCAACGACCTGCTCGGCATTGCCCTGAGCAAACCGCAGCTGTTCGGTGCGGAGTTGCAGCGCTTCCTCGAAACCGCCAGCCAGCACATGGGCATGATGATCGGCTTTGGCAGCGGTGTTCCCGGGCGCGACAATCGCGTCGAGCTGGATGAGCGCCGGGATCGCGAGGGTTATCGCCTGGCCCGCACGGTCCATCGCTATTCGCCGGAGCTGCTGGCCTTGTGGAAGCACATGCAGGATGAGGCACGTGCCGTTTTCAGTGCGGCGGGTGCCCGCGAGTACTGGACCTCGTCGGGAATGCCGACCGGGCATATCGTCGGCGGCACGATCATGGGAGCGGAGGCACGGGATTCGGTGTGCGACAGCTTCGGGCGCACCCACGATGTGCGCAACCTGTACCTGGCCGGTGCGGGCCTCTTTCCCTGCAGTGCCGGCGTGAGCCCGACGTTCACGATCCACGCCGTCAGCCTCCGCTCCGCGACGCAACTCGTCGCGCGCTGGAATGACGACGCGCGCTGAGCAGGCCTGTGAAGATCAGCGGGACTCGCGCCGGTCAGTGGCCCGTCGTTTGCTTGCGATTGCGGCGGCGGCGCAAGAGCTCGGCAAGTACCGGCACGAAGGGCAGCAGTGCGCCGAAAAGCACCACCGTCCAGTGTATGTAGATGCCGGTCAGTACCAGGAACAGGCCGAGAGCGATCAGCCAGAACCAGCCAGCCACGGCACTAGGTCCGCCACAAAAGAGGGAAAGAACCGGCCCCGGTGACGTGGGGCGAAACCGGGACCGGGCGGGGCGGAAACACGGCCTGGAGGCGCCGTGCCGCTCCTGCAGCAATTCCCGTATATACCCTTATGTCAAGCATTGCTTCACCCAAAAGGATGATTTTCATATGGATTCGACGAGGTCAGTCCTTTACCTCGTCGACGGTGGCCTGACCTGACAGGCGGCGGCGTATATGCGCCCAGGACACACCGATGGTCAGTACCACCGATACCCCGATCAGCACGATCCAGGTGATGGTTGAGGCCGAGCCGCTCTCGACCACGTGATAGAAGAACAGCATCCACACCAGTACGCCGAACAGGGCCGCCACCAGCACGATGCCCAGCAAGCCGAGCGACTGCGTCGTGGCATGCACGAACACCACCCAGCCGATCAGCAGGCAGATCCCGGCCAGGAAGTGCAGGGGGCCGAGGCTGCTGGACAGGAACGCGTCCTTTGCCCAGTGCAGGAAGGAAAAGCCGGCGGGGTTATAGGTCAGCAACACGATGAGCAGGGCAAACAATAACCGCAGCAGGAAGCTGCCAAAACCGAATCCAGGTTCACCGCGGTTGCCGGCACTGATCGGATCGGTAGCCATCGAGGGTCTCCCGGCGACTGGAACGCAGCCGAAATTGTAGCCTGAACCATTCCGGTCGTATCGGCTAAGCTCTGCACATGGACACTGAACTGCGTTGCTGGCGTTGCGGGGCATCCCTGGCGGCCCTGTCGCTGCCACTCGGCCGGACCGAGGAATGCGCCGCCTGCCGCAGTCCGCTGCATGTCTGCCGCCTGTGCCGGTTTTTCGACTGCTCGCGGCCGAAGCAATGTCGCGAAGACGATGCCGAGGAGGTGCGGGAGAAGGAGCGGCCCAACTTCTGCGACTACTTCAAGCCGCACGCGGGCGCCTTCGATGCGCAGCGGGCATCGGCAGAGCAGGCTGCGATGGATGCCGCCGCCGCACTGTTCGGGCCAAAGCAAGGCTGATGTTGCGGTTTCGCGCGATAACGGCATGAAGACGCTGGCTGAATCCATCGACCAGGCGCTCTGGCGCCGTGACCTGTCTGGCCGGCCCTTGCCCGAGCGGCTGGCCTGGACTGCCGCACGCTACGTGCGTGCCCTGTCGCGCGATCTGCTCGGTGGCCAGCTGACCTTGCGTGCGATGGGTCTCGTCTACACGACACTGCTCTCGACCGTGCCCTTGCTGGCCCTCAGCTTCTCGGTGATCAAGATATTCGGCGTGCACAACCGCCTGCAGCCGCAGCTCTATCGCCTGCTGGAACCCCTGGGGCCCAGGGGTGCGGAGATCACCGACCGGGTGATCAGGGCGATCGACAACCTGGAAGGCGGAGTGCTGGGTACCGTATCGCTGGTGTTCCTGATTTACACCGCCATTGCGATGGTCGAGAAGGTCGAGTCCACCTTCAATTACGTCTGGCACGTGGCGCGTCCGCGGAGTCTTGCGCAGCGTATCAGCGAATACCTCAGCGTATTGCTGATAGGTCCGGTCGTGATGACCTTTGCCCTGGGGCTGCTCGCATCCATCGGCACGCATTCGATCGTGCTGGCGCTGAAGGCCATCGAGCCATTCGGTTCAGCGATCGTGGTGCTTGGGCAGGTGCTGCCTTACCTGCTGGTCGTCGCCGTGTTCACGTTTCTCTACAAGTTCCTGCCAAACTCCGCGGTACGTTTCGGCGCCGCACTGACCGGCGGCGTGGTCGCCGGAATCATGTGGGTTTTCGTGGGCTCGGTGTTTGCGTCGCTGGTCGCCCTGTCCTCGACCCAGCAGGCGATCTACAGCAGCTTTGCAGTGGCGATATCGGCGCTGATCTGGCTCTACCTGAGCTGGCTGATTCTGCTCGTCGGTGCGCAGCTGGCTTTCTACATTCAGCATCCGGTCTTCCTGCGCCTCGGCCAGCACCAGCCGGAGCTCGCCAACGAACTCCGCGAACGCATCGCGCTGAACCTCATGTACCTGGTCGGCAAAGCCTTCAGGACCGGCGATACCGGCTGCACGATGGAGCGGATCTCGGCTGCGATGGGGGTGCCGGGCCTCGCGCTTGCGCCGGTCCTGTCTGCACTGGAAACGGCCGGCCTGGTCCGCGCCAATGACCGGGCGGGATTGATGCCGGCGCGGGAAATGTCGCGGATCACGCTCGCCGAGGTGCTGGCAGCCGTCCGTGCCGGTGGCGATACGGGTGCGCTGCAGGCGCCGGTCTGGGCGGCACCCGTAGACCGCATGGCAGCGGAAGTGCAGGCTGCAATCAACAAACTGACAGCCACGACGACCTTGAGTGCGTTCCTGGACCAGGAGGACCCGTCAATTGCAAAGTGATTCTGCCCGGCAGATGTTCACGCCAAAAATGCTGAGCGTCCTGCGTGAAGGTTATGACCTCGGCAAACTCCGGTGTGATGCCGTTGCCGGGCTCACGGTTGCCATCGTTGCCCTGCCACTGGCGATGGCGCTCGGTATCGCCAGTGGCGCATCACCCGAGAAGGGTCTGATCACGGCGGTGATCGCCGGATTTCTGATCTCTGCCCTGGGTGGCTCACGCGTGCAGATCGGCGGACCCACCGGCGCCTTCGTCGTGGTGATCTTCAATGTCATCGGCCAGCATGGTTATGACGGGTTGCTGCTTGCGACCCTGCTGGCCGGGCTCATACTCGTCGTGGCGGGCTACGCGAAGCTGGGCCAGGTCATCAAGTTCATTCCCCATCCGGTGATCACCGGTTTCACGGCCGGTATCGCCGTGATCATCGCCTCGAGCCAGGTAAAGGATTTTCTGGGCCTCCGGGCCGGCAAGGTGCCGGCGGATTTTGTTCTGCAATGGGGTGCCTACTGGCAGGCAATTGACAGCATCAACTGGGCGACACTTGCCATCGGTGCGGCGTCGCTGGCGGTGATCATCCTGCTGCGCCGTTTTGCTCCCCGCGCGCCCGGATTTCTGGTTGCCGTGGTGCTTGCTTCGGTCGTCGTGGCCCTGCTGGGTCTGCCGGTGGAGACCATCGGCTCCCGTTTTCCAGACATCCAGGGTGGGCTGCCGATGCCCGGCCTGCCTGAACTCTCGCTTGCGAAAATCAGGGAGGTGCTGCCATCGGCCTTCACGATCGCCTTTCTGGCCGGCATCGAAGCGTTGCTCTCCGCTGTCGTTGCAGATGGCATGACCGGCACGCGCCACCGGTCGAACCAGGAACTCGTGGGGCAGGGCGTGGCCAATGTCGCGTCTGCGCTGTTTGGCGGCTTGCCGGCGACCGGGGCGATTGCGCGCACGGCAACCAACGTCAAGGCGGGCGGGCTCACGCCGGTTGCCGGCATGCTGCACGCGGCATTTGTGCTGCTGTTCATGCTGTTTGCCACCGATCTGATGGCCTGGGTGCCGATGGCGGCACTGGCGGCGATCCTGTTCGTGGTGGCCTGGGGGATGAGTGAACACGAGCGCTTCATGGCCCTGATGAGGATGCCCAACGGCGATCGCGCGGTTCTGTTGCTGACCTTCGCGCTGACGGTGTTCGTCGACCTGACCGTGGCCATCGGGGTGGGCGTCACGATTGCATCGCTGCTGTTCATGATGCGCATGAGCGAGTCGGTGCAGATCCAGGACATCCGGAAAGCGGTTCCTGACGCCGAGTTCGACGCTGATGACCTGCAGCAGCGCGATTCGTTGCCGGATGGCGTCGAGGTGTTCCGCATCAACGGTCCGTTTTTCTTCGGGGTGGCCAGCGATCTGCTCGATACCCTGCGTCGCGTTGGCCAACCGCCGCGCGTGATCATCCTGCGCATGCGACTGGTGCCGCTGCTGGATGCGAGTGGCGTGCGGGCGCTCGGGGACTTTGTCCGCCAGGCCAGCGCCGGGGGTACCAGGGTCATCCTCTCCGGTGTACAAACGCAGCCGGCGGAGATGCTGCGTCGGGCATATCTGGGCGCTGACAGCGGCAAGGTGCTGCATGCGCCCGACTATGCGGCGGCGCTGCAGCTCGCGCGGGACATGTCCGGCGGCGAATGAGCGTCAGCGCATGTGCAGTTCGAGGACGTCCTTGTCGGCGAGCTGGTGCTCCGGTCCGACCTGCTGGCCGGCAAACACCTCGGTGCCCCAGATCTTGGCGTAACGCAGGCTGGCGGCGATGTCCTTGTGCACGAGACGGGCGACGTCCAGCACGGTCTGTCCACGTCGCAGCGTGAAGGGGCGATCCATCTCGGGCTGCTTGCCCGGCATCTTGGTGTAGACGCGGACGATCTGCAGGGCCTTGAACAGAAGCGGCCCCACCGCTTCGCAACCGGCGCCGGTCTGTGCCGAGACGCTGAGGGCGGGAAAGTCCAGCTCCAGCAGTTCCGCCAGCACTTGCAGCTCCCCCTCGGGGTCCTCGACCAGGTCCGACTTGTTGCCGACCAGCAGGGCGGGCAATTCAATGCGGAAGGGGTCTTCGATGATCTCTTCACCCGCTTCGTCGAAGCTGGGTTCCGGTACCGGTTTGGGACCACGCAGTCCCGGCCAGTAGCCGTGCAAAAAGATTTTCTTGTCCGCCAGTTGCCGGATGATGGCCTGCAGGTGTTCCGCACAGGCCGGATCGCCGAGGTCCACGACCAGCAGCACACCGTCGGCCGGCTGCAGGGAGTTGCCCATCCAGCCCTCGATGTAGTTGCTGGAGATGGGCGGCAGGTCGACGAGCTGGAACCAGACGTCCTCGAAACCGAGCATGCCGGGCATCGGCAGCTTGGTCGTGAACGGGTAGGGGCCGATATCGGCGCGTGATCCGGTGAGCCTTGCGTGCAGTGCCGATTTGCCGGCGTTCGGCGCACCCAGCAGGGACAGTTGTGCCGCACCCTCGCGCCGGATCGTGTGCACCGGGCCTTTCTTCTTGCCGCCCTGCTTGCCGGAGCCGAGCTCCTCGGTGAGCTCCTTGATCCAGCGCTTGATGTCGCCCTGCAGGTGGTCGGTGCCCTTGTGCTTCGGGATGGTGCGCAGCATCTCCTTGAGATGCTCCAGGCGCTCGGCAGGCTCCCTGGCGGCGCGATAGGCTTCTTCGGCCTTGCGGTATACGGGGGTCAGATTGGCGGGCATGAGGTCCGGACTGGCAAAGTGATGAGGCCGCGCAGTTTAGCGCGTTGGCGGCCTCGACAGGCCGTGAATCCTACTGCAACGCCACTGCCAGGGCGTCGTCCACCGTTTCGAGCCAGATGAATTCGAGCTGCTGGCGGGCACTTTCGGGGATGTCTTCCAGGTCCTTGCGGTTGCGGGCCGGCAGCAGCACGGTGTGAATGCCCGCGCGCAACGCCGCCAGGGTCTTTTCCTTGATGCCGCCAACCGGCAGCACCAGGCCGCGCAGGCTGATTTCGCCGGTCATCGCGACGTCGCTGCGCACCTTGCGGCCGGTCAGCAGCGAGGCGATCGCCATGAACAGGGCGACGCCGGCACTCGGGCCGTCCTTCGGGATCGCACCTGCCGGCAGATGCACGTGCAGGTCGCGTTTCTCGAAGTCGAACGAGCCGAGCCCCAGCGTTTCGGCGCGGGTCTTCACCAGGCTGAAAGCTGCCTGTGCGCTTTCCTTCATCACGTCGCCGAGCTGCCCGGTGAGGATCAGCTGGCCCTTGCCCGGCATGCTGGTGGCCTCGATGAACAGGATGTCGCCGCCGACCGGTGTCCACGCAAGCCCGGTCGCCACACCCGAGGTGCTGGTGCGCAGGGCCACTTCGGACTCGTACTTGCGCGCACCAAGGATCTCGTTGACGGCAGCGGCATCGACCTTCACCTCCGTTGCACTTCCCTCCGAGATCCGGACGGCGATATTGCGCAGCACGGCACCGATCTGCCGCTCGAGGTGCCGCACTCCGGCCTCGCGCGTGTAGTTAGCGACGATTTCAGCCAGGGCGTCATCGCCCAGGCAAACCTGGGTGGCGCTGAGCCCGTTGGCCCGCAGCTGCCGGTCGACGAGATAACGCCGGCCGATCTCCAGCTTCTCTTCCTGCGTGTAACCGGGCAGCTCGATGATCTCCATGCGGTCGCGCAGTGGGCCGGGGATCGTCTCGAGGACATTGGCGGTGGCGACGAAGAACACCTTCGACAGGTCGAAGGGTACGGCGAGGTAGTTGTCGCGGAAGCTGCCGTTCTGCTCCGGGTCGAGCACCTCGAGCAGGGCGGACGAGGGGTCGCCCTGGAAGCCGGCACCGAGCTTGTCCATCTCGTCGAGCATGAAAACCGGATTGCGTGTGCCGGCCTTGCGGATCTGCTGGATCACATTGCCCGGCAGCGCACCGATATAGGTGCGGCGGTGACCGCGAATCTCGGCCTCGTCGTGCACGCCGCCGAGTGAGGCGCGCACGAACTTCAGCCCGAGAGCTTTCGCGATGCTCTGGCCCAGCGAAGTCTTGCCGACGCCCGGCGGACCGACAAAACACAGGATCGGCGAGCGTCCCTCGGGGTTGAGCTTGCGTACCGCGAGGTATTCGAGGATGCGCTGCTTGACCTTGCCGAGTCCGAAGTGGTCTTCATCCAGAACCTGGCGTGCACGGGCAATATCGATCGCTTCCGTGTCGAGCTTAGACCACGGCAGTGCGACCAGCCAGTCGAGGTAGGTCCGCACCATGGAATTTTCGCCCGAAGCCTCGGGCATGCGCTCGAGGCGCCTCAGTTCCTTGCGAGCCTGGGTTTCCGCCTCCTCGGGCATGCCGGCCTTGTCGATGGCTTCGCGCAAGGCGTCGAACTCGCCGGCTTCTCCGCTGTCGCCCAGTTCCTTCTGGATGGTGCGCAACTGCTCGCGCAGGTAGAACTCGCGTTGATGGCCCTCGAGTTTGTCCTTGGTCTGTTCGTCGACCTGGCGCGAGAGCTTCAGCACTTCAAGCTGGTGACTCAACAGGTCGAGCACACGATCCATGCGGGCCTGCACATCGAAGGTCTCAAGTATCTCCTGCTTCTGCTCCGGCTTGATGTCGAGGTGTCCGGCCACCAGGTCGGCAAGCTGGCCGGGATCGGAGATGCCCTGGATGAATGCGCCGAGCTCCGGTATCGCCTGCGGCAGCAAGGCGATCGCCTCGAGGGCCCGTTCGCGCAGGATCAGCATGCGTGCCTCCAGCGCGGTGGAGTCGGTGCGCTGCTCCGTCACCGCATCGAACCGGGCGGCGAGGAAGGGCAGGCCATGCAGGTAGTCGAGGGTGCGAAAGCGTTCCTCGCCCTGGCAGACCACGTGCTGTGTGCCATCCCGCGCCGTGAAGTAACGGATGACGCGTGCGACGGTGCCGACCGGGTGCAGGTCATCCGCCCCGGGTTCATCGACGGTGGGGTCGCGCTGCAGGGCCAGGCCGATCGGTCGCCCGCTGGCAGCAGCCTCTTCGGCAGCGGCAAGCGATACGCGGCGCCCGATCGTCAGCGGAATGACCGCGCCGGGAAACACCACCGTGTTGCGTATCGGCAGGATGATAAGCACGTCATCCGGCACGACCGTCCTGGTGCCGGTGGTTGCACCCTCGCCTGGATTGTCAGTGTTCGCCATGTGTATGTCTGCTCCCGTCCTGTCGTGCATGAGTCCCTTGCAGCGAGATGGGGGTCCCGCACGGGAATTCAATACCGGCTGGTGCAGAGCTGGATTGCGGAGCAGCGCGGCACTTGCAGTGCGGCGCGTGGGTGGTCCGGTTTTCGCTCAGGCTGCGGTGATGCGGCGATTGCTGCCGCTGGCGCTGGTGCGCTCCATTTCGAGTTCCTGGATCCGCGCCTGCAGGGCCTGCACCTGGGCGGTGGCGGCGGCGAGTTCCGTGCGCAGGGAGTTCTTCTGGCGGATTTCGGCCTTGAGGGTGTTCTTGGCCTGGGCATATTGCCGCAGATAGGCGGCGACCTGCGTCTCCAGCGTCGCGACGTGGGCCAGCGCACGCTCGGTCTCAAGGCGCTGCTCCTGCAGTTTCGCCTTGATGGCCTCGTGTTCGCGGGTATATCCGCTGACCGCATCCCTGAGTTCGATCACGGCGAGTTCGCGCCGGCCTTCCTCGGCCGGGTCTGGCGCAGCCGCTGCGCGGCGTGTGAACCACGCAACCAGCGCGCCGCCGGCGAGCGCGGCGAGGCTTGCAACTGCCAGCACGACTGTCAATTCATTTGACATAATGAATGAGAAAAGAGGCCTGACATAACGTAGGCCTGCGCCCGTTCCGTGTCTGTGGGCCGGCTCTCATTTTGCGCTCGGGAACAGGCACCATAGGCTCCCGTTCAAACCGCTCGCTGCCCGGAAACCGCCAGATGTCGCTTGTCCCACCTCCGCCGGATGCCGTTGTCGTCGCCCGTGGCCTGACCAAGCGCTTTGGTGAACGGACTGTCGTGTGCGGTATCGACCTGACCATTCCCCGGGGCGGCTGCTTCGGGCTGCTGGGGCCCAATGGTGCCGGCAAGACCACCACGTTGCGCATGATCCTCGGCCAGTCGCCGATGAGCGGCGGAACCCTGTCCGTACTCGGCCTGCCGATGCCCGCTGCGATCCGCGAGATCCATGCCCGTACCGGCGTGGTGCCCCAGAGCGACAACCAGGACCCGGACTTCACGGTGGTGGAAAACCTGCGCATGTATGCGCGTTACTTCGGGCTGCGTCCGGCGCAGGTCGCCGGCCGGATCGATGAGTTGCTGGGTTTTCTCGAGCTCTCCGACCGGCGCGATGCGCTGATGCGGGAACTCTCCGGCGGCATGAAGCGTCGCCTGTCGATCGCGCGGGCGCTGATCAATGACCCCGAATTCATCATGCTCGATGAACCCACCACCGGTCTCGATCCGCAGGTGCGTCACCTGATATGGACCCGGTTGCGCAAGCTCAAGACCTCGGGCAAGACCCTGCTGCTCACCACGCACTACATGGATGAGGCCGAGCGGCTGTGCGATCAGCTGGTCGTGATCGACCGCGGGCGCATCGTCACCCAGGGTTCGCCGCGCGGCCTGATCGAGCAGCACGTAGAACCGCATGTCATCGAGGTGCAGGGCGAGGCTGGCAGCGTGGTTCCGGTGCTCGGGAATATCCCGGGCGCCAGGCTGCTCACGGTTGGTGAAACCCACTACTGCTATGCATCCGAACTGGGTCCGGTGCTGGCACGCCTCGAAACCGTGCCGCAGCTTCGTTACACGCACCGGACGGCAAACCTCGAGGATGTCTTTCTCAAACTGACCGGTCACGAACTGCGGGAGTAACCCGCAATGCACGGAGTACATCGCGATGGCAAACATGGGACTGGTGCTGCCGAGGCCGCAGGTCTCGGCCCTAAAGATCTGGCAGCGCAACCTGCTGGTCTGGCGCAAGCTGCTTGGCCCGAGCATGGCCTTTTCCTTCGGCGAACCGGTCATCTACCTGCTGGGCCTCGGCTATGGCCTCGGCCAGTTCATCGGTGAAGTGGGCGGCATCCCGTACTTCACCTTCCTGGCAGCCGGACTGCTGGCTGCCTCGGCGATGAATGTGGCCTCCTTCGAAGGCATGTTCTCGGTGTTCACCCGCATGACCCACCAGCAGACCTACGATGCGATTCTTGCCACGCCGCTGACGGTCGATGACATCGTCGCCGGCGAGATGTTGTGGTGCGCGACCAAGTCGCTGCTCAACACGCTGCCGATCTTGGTGGTGGCATTCCTGCTGGGTGCGATCCGGGACTGGTCGGCGCTGGGCGCCATTCCGGTGTTTTTCCTGGTCGGGCTGTGTTTCGCGGGACCGGCGCTGGTGATGGCCGCACTGGCCGCCAGCTATGACTTCTTCAACTACTACACGACCTTGCTGGTGACGCCGATGTTCATCTTCAGCGGCGTCTTCTATCCGGTGGCGACCCTGCCCGCGGTGGCGCAGGTCGTGGTCAACATCCTGCCGCTCTCGCATGCGATCGCATTGATACGGCCGCTGGTCGCCGGGCAGCCGCTGGTTGACCCGGTGCTGCACATCACCGTGCTGGTTGTCTATGCCAGCCTCGGCTATGCGGCTGCGAGCGTCTTCATCCGTCGCCGGCTGATCCGCTGACGGCTGCAGTCCCGGCTGGCCTGCGGTTGAGGTGGCTGCGGCGCATGCTGTAGACGAAATACACGATCACGCCGATCACGGACCAGATGATGAAACGTATCCACGTCACCAGCGGCAGGAAGGCCATCAGGCCGAGGCAGGCGAGTGCGGCGAGTATCGGCAGCCATGGCATGAACGGTGTGCGGAAGGGGCGGTGTTCATCCGGTCGCGTATAACGCAGCACGACCACGCCGACGCACACGATCAGGAATGCAAACAGGGTGCCGATGTTGGTCATGTCGGCCGCTTCGCCCAGCTGCACGACGCCGGCCAGCAAGGCCACCAGAATGCCGGTGATCCAGGTGGCCTTGTGTGGCGTGCGGAACTGCGGATGTACGCTGGCCAGCCAGTTGCCGAGCAGTCCGTCGCGCGACATGGCGAAGAAAATCCGCACCTGGCCCATCAGCAGCACCACGAGCACGCTGGTGATACCCGCCACTGCACCGACTGAAACGATGGCTGCCCCCCACTTGAAGCCCAGCTGGCCGAGGGCATCGGCGATCGGTGCGTTCACGTCGATGTTCTGCACGGGAATCATGCCGGTGAGGATTGCCGCCACGGCCAGGTAGAGCAGGGTGCAGATGCCGAGCGAGGCGATGATGCCGATCGGAATGTCACGCTGCGGATTGCGCGCTTCTTCGGCTGTGGTCGAAACCGCATCGAAGCCGATGTAGGCGAAGAACACGATGGCGGCGGCGGCACCGACACCCGCAAAGCCGTTGGGCATGTACGGTGACCAGTTGGCCGTATCCACCTGGTCCACGCCGACCGCGATGAAGAATCCGATCACTGCCAGCTTGACCACGACGATGATGGTGGTGATGCGCGCACTTTCCTTGATGCCGACCACCAGCATCCATGTGCACAGCAGGACGATGATCATCGCCGGCAGGTTGATGAGCCCGCCCTCCGGGCCGCCTGGCGCGTGTGTCGCCCAGTGGGGCAGGTGAATGCCGGCAAGCTGCAGCAGCTTGTTGAAATAGCCCGACCAGCCGATCGCCACCGCGACACTGGAAACACCATATTCGAGGATCAGGTTCCAGCCGGTTATCCAGGCCATGAATTCGCCGAGCGTGGCATAGGAATAGGTGTAGGCGCTGCCGGATACCGGGATCATGGCCGCGAACTCGGCGTAGCACAGCGCAGCCAGCACGCACGTCAGGCCGGACAGCAGGAAGGAGAGGGTGATCCCCGGGCCCGCGCCCGGCCTCACCGCATCGCCGACGATGGCGGTGCCGATCAGCACGAATATGCCGGTACCGATGATTGCGCCGACCCCGAGCGCAATGAGGTCCGTGACAGTCAGCGTGCGACTGAGGCGGTGATCCGGATGGTCGGCGTCCGCGAGGATCTGCTTGAGCGGCTTGGTGCGGAGCATCCGTGCACGGATGCCTGGTTGCTGTGCTGACATCAGTTCCTGCCCTGTACTTCGACTCTGAATCCGGCTGGCGAAAAAAACGACAGGACGGGTCCGCTGCCGTACAGGGCTCCCACGGTGCCATGCTCCGCAAAAGGAAGTTTTGCGTCCCGCAGGCGGGCCCGGATCGGCTCGATGTCCGCCACCTGCCAGTTGGCGTGGAGTATACCGGTGGCCGGTGGCCGTGCCTGCGGATACCGGTTTTCACCATGGACCTGCTGGTATTCGATGATCTCGATGCGTCCCAGGGCTTCGGCCGGGTCGCCGAAGACGCGCAGCCGGAGCGCGGCGCCCGCCGGCAGGCCGACGGTCCGTTCGATGACCGGCCCGTTCAATTCCAGTTCGAGCGTGGTGCGCATGCCGAGTACATCGCGCCAGAACAGCGTCTCGACGCCGATGTCGGGAACAATGGTGACCAGTGGCCCGACGCCTGCATATCCCCTTGGCGACATCGCGGTCTCGTAGCCCGGGCCGATCGCCTCTATCAGTACGAGGTTGATCCCGTCATGTGCCGGCATCTGGACTTCGCGGAAACGGTGCTGGCCGGCCGCCATCTCGGCCCAGCGGGTACGGAACCAGTGGCCGGCGGCCTCAAGTTCCGCATACCGTGCCGGCATGTCGGTCGTGTAGAGATCGAGGTTCTTCGGCAACAGGTCGAAGGGCCGGGCTCCCAGCCGCACAGCTGGCAGCGGGTCCGTGAATTCGACCAGGTGCATCGCCCCGACCACTGCCCGGCGGGCGGAGCTGGTCGGAGTGGCCACGATCGCCTGGCGACTGATCCGCTCCGGTTCGATCCCCCACAGCGCAGCCAGCCCGGCATCGGGGCCCTCGCGCCTGTCACGGACCCCGAGGCCGAAGTTGTCCGCCCAGAAGCCCAGGGCCTGATCGAGACTGGCTACCCCGACTGTCACGTGGGAGAAGGCCCCCAGACCGGATCTGGACATGAGTCACCTCACGGGGTGGTACCAGGAATGACGGAATTCTATGCGCCCGATTCTGTAATCCGGAATCCGTTTGTTTTGCGCTGCTTACGAAATTGCCCCATCGCAACGCCGGGAATGCCGTGCTACAGTGAATCCATCCGCATCCGAGTCGGCAGCCGCGCATCCTTCTGTGATCCTTCCGTGAACCGCTTTTCCGCAGTTGCCCCCTTCAAATTCCAGTTCATGGACGCGAGCTGCGCTTGCGCCCTCTTGTCGTCGTACTCGTGCCGTCCATCAACCTTGGGGAATTAACAGGTATCCGTCATGACCAGGATTTACGTAGGTAATCTGCCTTACACCGCCGATGAAGCGTCGGTTCGTGAGCTGTTCTCGCAACACGGGACGGTAGACGCCGTGCGCCTGATCAACGATCGCGAGACTGGCCGTTTCCGCGGCTTCTGCTTTGTGGAGATGCCGGAATCGGACGCGCAGAACGCAATTGCCCGTCTTAATGGTCACGACATGGGTGGCCGCCAGTTGCGTGTCAATGAAGCCCGTGAGCGTGAAGGCGGTGGCGGCGGCGGCGGTGGTGGCGGCGGTGGTCGTCGCGGTGGTTACGGCGGTGGCGGTGGCGGCGGTGGTGGCTACGGCGGTGGTGGCGGCTACGGTGGTGGCGGCCGCGATGGCGGTGGCGGCTACGGCGGCGGTGGTCGCGATGGCGGTGGCGGTTATGGCGGCGGTGGCCGCGATGGCGGCGGTCGGGGACCGCGCGGACCCCGCTACTGAGGACTCAGGTCGGGGACCGGAACTTCCGGTACTCGCCCGCAACTGGTCAGGATGGATGTTGCAAATGCCCGCCGATTCACATCGGCGGGCATTCTCTTTTCTGAGCTGGTGGGCCCGCCAGGACTTGAACCTGGGACCAACGGATTATGAGTCCGCCGCTCTAACCAACTGAGCTACAGGCCCGACCGGCGCCAATTCTAGCAGTCGCCGTGCGGATTGGCCCCGGACTCGGTCGGGCCGCTACACTTGCGGCGCAATTGTTCACCACGGGGAAAGCGCATGGCCCGCCGTACAGCAGATTTGCCGCCACTCACTGGTCTACCGCATGTGGTGCGCGAGCTGCGTTACCAGGAAGTGATGCGGCAGGGGGTTGGACTGGCCCTGATGCCGGTTTTCGCCTTCTTTTCAACGCCCTTTCCCGCCGCGTTCTGGGCTGGAGCGTTTTTTGTGGCCGCTGGCTCCCTGTTGCGTGTGTATGCCTCGGGATTCATCGTCAAGAACAGGCAACTGGCGACCGAAGGCCCCTATTCGCTGGTTCGGCATCCGCTGTATACCGGCAATCTGCTGATCCTGATCGGTTTCACGGCCGCCTGTGCCCGCTGGTGGGCGCCGCTGGTGGCGGTGGCTTTCTGGTGGTTCTACTACCCGGTTGCGATCCAGTACGAAGATCGCAAGCTGCAGCGTATTTTCGGTACGGAGTGGGAGCGCTGGAGTACCACGGTGCCGGCCGTGATTCCCCGCAGGCTGCTGCCGCGCGGGCCGGCCAGCTGGTCGCTGATGACCTCGCTGCGCCAGAACCTGGAGCCGGTGGTGCTGTTGTTTACCCTCATCTGCTTTGCCTGGATCGGCATGCGGACGGGATGAGCCGGCCGGGTCTTGCAGTCTGATGGCACAGGCAGAACGATTCCTGAGCCGTGGCTACCAGGGCGTTGTCCGCCTGCGTGATACCGATGCGGGTCCGGTCGTCGTCAAGCAGGCGATGGGACGGGGGCTTGCACTCTGGCTGCGCCGGGCGATGCTGCGACGCGAGTTTGCGGTCTATCAGCGCCTGGACGGCGTTCCCGGCGTGCCACGCTGTCTCGGCATGGAGGCGGATGGCAGCCTTCTGCTCGAATATGTCGAGGGTGAGCCGTTTCGTGAAACAGCGGCAGCCCTGCATGATCGCGAGCGGTTTTTCAGCGAGTTGCTGCGCTCCATCCTCGCCGTGCATGCAGCAGGTGTGGCGCACGCCGATCTCAAGCGCCGCGGTAACATCCTGATCAGTCCGGATGGCAGTCCCGTGCTGCTGGATTTTGGCTCTGCAGTGCTGCGGAGTGCAGGCGGTGGCTGGCTGAATGGCCTGCTGTTCCGCCAGGTCCGCCGCATGGACCTCAATGCCTGGGTGAAGCTGAAGTACCGGCGTCGCTACGAACTCATTGCCGCGGAAGATCGTGCCTACTACCACCCGACCGGAATCGAGGCCCTGGCGCGGTCACTTCGCCGCCTGTGGCGCAAGCTGAGTGGCCGGCAGTTGCGCAAGGCGCGGCGCCGGCGCCGCACATAACGCTGAAGGGGGTGCCTGTGAGCTTTGTCCGCGAACTCCTGAACCTGCTGACTTATGCCTTCGTGTTTGCATTTGTCGCCGGCGTGGTCGCCGTTGCGGTCATGTACGTGATCGACATCACGCAGACGAAACACGCGATCCGGCGCAACTTTCCGGTCGTCGGCCGCTTCCGCTACATGTTCGAGAACCTGGGCGAATTCTTCCGCCAGTATTTCTTTGCGATGGACCGCGAAGAGTTGCCGTTCAATCGTGCCGAGCGTGCCTGGGCATACCGGGCTGCCAAGGGCGTGGACAGCACCGTTGCCTTCGGTTCGACCCGCGACCTGCGCCCCATCGGCACGCCGATCTTCGTCAATGCGCCATTCCCGGCGCTGGATGAAGAGATCCGGCAGCCTGCGGCCGTGACCATCGGTCCGTATTGCCGGACGCCCTACACGACTGACCGGTTCTTCCATATTTCGGCGATGAGTTTTGGCGCGATCTCGCGGCCGGCCGTGCAGGCGCTTTCGCGCGGAGCGAAGGCGGCAGGCTGCTGGCTGAACACCGGGGAGGGCGGGCTTGCCCCCTGGCATCTCGAAGGCGGCGCGGACATCGTCTTCCAGATGGGTACCGCCAAGTACGGTGTGCGCGACGCATCGAGCCGCCTGGATGATGAGCGCCTGCGCGCAGTGGCCGCGCATGCGCAAGTACGCATGATCGAGGTCAAGCTGAGCCAGGGCGCGAAGCCGGGCAAGGGCGGCATTCTTCCCGGTGACAAGGTGACCCCTGAAATCGCGGCGATTCGCGGCATCCCGGCCGGCCAGGATTCGCTCAGCCCGAACCGCCATGTCGAGATCGGCAACAACAGCGAGCTGCTCGATTTCATTCACAGGGTGCGCGAAATCAGCGGCAAGCCGGTCGGTTTCAAGACGGTCATTGGCTCGACCGACTGGCTGGATGAGCTGTTTCAGGAGATCGGTCGCCGCGGCATCGAGAGTGCACCGGACTTCATTACCATCGATTCAGGCGATGGCGGGACCGGCGCGGCACCCATGGCGCTGATCGACAACGTGGGCCTGCCGATCCGCGAAAGCCTGCCGCTGGTGGCCGACCTGCTGCGCCGGCACGGACTGAAGGAGCGGACCCGCCTGATCGCCAGTGGCAAGCTGACCACGCCGGCCAACGTTGCGCTGGCGCTGTGTGCGGGTGCCGACTTCGTGACATCTGCCCGGGGCTTCATGTTCGCGCTGGGCTGTATCCAGTCGCTCCATTGCAACAAGAACACCTGCCCGACGGGCATCACCACGCACGACGAGCGGCTGCAACGCGGCCTGGTGCCCGAAGACAAGGCACGGCGCGTGATGCGTTACCAGCAGAACATGGAAAAGGAGGTCAATGTGATCGCCCATTCCTGCGGCGTCGCCGAGGCGCGCCAGCTGCGGCGCCACCACTGCCGGATCGTGCAGGCGGACGGGCGTTCGGTTCCGATCAGCGAGATCTACCCCGCCTGAGCAGGCCGGCGGGCCTGCCCGGGCGGGTGTGGTTCAGTCTTCGATCAGGAAGCTGCGCAGCTGGTCGCTGCGCGACGGATGGCGCAGCTTGCGCAGTGCCTTTGCCTCGATCTGGCGGATCCGTTCGCGGGTCACATCGAACTGCTTGCCGACTTCCTCGAGGGTATGGTCGGTGTTCATGTCGATGCCGAAGCGCATGCGCAGGACCTTCGCCTCGCGTGCGGTCAGGCCGGCCAGCACGTTGTGCGTGGTTTCCTTGAGGCTCTCGATCGTTGCCGCCTCGATCGGTGAAAACACGGCGGTATCTTCGATGAAATCGCCAAGATGCGAGTCCTCGTCGTCGCCGATCGGCGTTTCCATCGAGATCGGCTCCTTGGCGATCTTGAGCACCTTGCGGACCTTGTCCTCCGGCATGTCCATGCGGACGGCCAGTTCTTCCGGTGTCGGTTCGCGGCCCATCTCCTGCAGCATCTGCCGCGAGATCCGGTTGAGCTTGTTGATCGTTTCGATCATGTGGACCGGGATGCGGATCGTGCGCGCCTGGTCGGCAATCGAGCGGGTGATGGCCTGCCGGATCCACCACGTTGCGTAGGTCGAGAACTTGTAACCGCGCCGGTACTCGAATTTGTCGACGGCCTTCATCAGGCCGATATTCCCTTCCTGGATGAGGTCCAGGAACTGCAGGCCGCGATTGGTGTACTTCTTGGCAATCGAGATGACCAGCCGGAGATTGGCCTCGACCATCTCCTTCTTGGCGCGGCGGGCCTTGGCTTCGCCGATCGACATCTCCCGGTTGATCTCCTTGATTTCGGGGATCGACAGATGGACCTCGGTCTCGATCTGCTGGAGTCGCTTCTGCGCCTTCTGGATCTCCTCCTGCATCTTCAGCAGTGCGGAGGAATACTTGCGCTTGGCCTTGATGTGCTTGCCGACCCACTTCAGGTTGGTTTCATTGGCCGGGAAACTCACCAGGAAGTCCTTGCGCGGCATGCCGCAATCGCGCACGCAGAACTGCATGATCTTGCGTTCCTGGTTGCGGATGTTCGCCACCGTGTCGCGCAGGCTGTTGGTCAACTGGTCAAACAGCTTCGGTGCCAGCTTGAGTTCCATGACCTCGGACGCCAGCTTCTCGCGGGACTTCTGTACCTTCTTGTCCGAGCTGCCGGACTTTTCGAGGTCGGCGAGCACGCGCTTGTGGCGGCGAAATATCGACTGCAGCCGCTTGTCGGCCTCGACCGGATCGGGACCCTGGTCTTCGGGCTCATCCGCCGTGTCACTGTCGGACTCGTCGCTGTCGCTGTCGCCGGCTATGTCATCGCTCGCTGCAGCATCGCGAATCGCGGCCGGCGGTGGAATGTCGTTGACGGCATTCGGATCGATGAACCCGGTCAGCACATCCTGCAGCCGCGCTTCACCGGACTGTACCGGCGCATAGGCAGCCGCCAGCACGTCATAGCTGGGCGGAAACATCGCGATCGCGAGCTTGACCTGATCGAGTCCTTCCTCGATGCGCTTGGCAATGCGGATCTCGCCCTCGCGCGTCAGCAGCTCGACCGTGCCCATCTCGCGCATGTACATGCGCACCGGGTCGGTGGTGCGGCCGAATTCGCTGTCTACCGTCGCGATTGCCTGGGCTGCTTCTTCAGCGGCCTCGTCGTCGGTCGCCACGGTCGAGTCGGAGAGCAGGATCGATTCGTTATCCGGTGCCTTCTCGTGCACCGTGATGCCCATATCGTTGATCATGTTGACGATGTCTTCGATCTGTTCCGGATCGACGATATCGTTCGGCAGGTGATCGTTTACTTCGGCATAGGTCAGGTAACCCTGTTCCTTGCCGCGGGCGATGAGGAGCTTCAGCTGTGACTGCTGTTCGGTGTTCTTGTTGTTTTCGATTGGCTCAGCCACTCAGAAGCCCTCATCGTGGAAGTAAAAACGCGCCATTATACGGAACACCGACCGCTGGCCCAAGGCAAAATTCCGGGACAAAAGCAGTCGGTTGCCAACCCATGGGTGGACTTGTCGGTTGCCGTGCAAAATCCTTGAGAACGCAATGCGTCAAAAGCTCAGGAATCAGGGCGTTGGCGGGCCATTCCATGGCTGGCGGCAACGGTTCGTTGGAGCTCTGCGAGCCGTGTTAGTTCCTCGCTGGACAGCGTCCGCTGGCCGGCTTCATGCAGGAGCGCGGCCAGTTCCTGTTGTGCTGCAGCGACCACCAGACGTTCCAGGCAGTGGCCAAATTCCGTCCCTGCGTCTTCCGCGCCGATCAATTGTTCCTCGGTGAGCAGTTGTGCCAGGTGTGGCAGCTCATTCCGGCCCCGGAAGCGCTCGAGCAGCGCGGCCGTGCCCACGCCAGACCTGCTGCGGGCCAGATCGTGCAGTTCGCAGAGCAGATCGACGCCGCGCAGCCCGGCTGAGCGCAGGCTGTCCGGCAAGGGGATCTGGCCGACCACATCCGGATAGTGCAGCAGCAGGCTGATGGCCTGGCGGCTGAGTGAACCTCTGCGGTCCGCTGCCGCATTCCGGTCAGTTGGCGGTCGCATACCGGGGAGAAGTGGTTTCTGTTCGCGGGGCCGGGACTGGGGCTGGGACTGGGCTTGCCCCTGGCCCTGAGCCTGGGTACCACCGCCCGTCATCAGTTCAGCCAGTCGGTCGCGGGGCAGGCCGACACAGCGCGCAAGTTCCCCGGTCAGCAGTTCGCGATAGACGCCCTCGGGCAACTGCGCAAGCAGCGGTTTCGCCAGTGCGGTGAGGCGCGCCTTGTCTGCCAGGTTGTCGAGGTCGAGGTCGCGACTCAGTGAATCGAGCATGAACTGCGACAGCGGAACGCTGCTGCCGATACGTTCCGCAAATGCCTTTGCACCTTCGCGCCGTACCAGTGAGTCCGGATCCTCGTTGTCCGGTAAAAGCAGGAAGCGGATCTGTCGCCCGTCCTGCAAAAGCGGCAGGCTGGTCTGCAGCGCACGCCAGGCGGCATCGCGGCCGGCACGGTCGCCGTCAAAACAGAAGACGATTTCACCGGCCACTCCGAACAGGCGCCGCAGGTGTTCGCCGGTCGTCGCTGTGCCGAGTGTGCCGACAGCGTTATGGATGCCGTGCGCCGCCAGCATCACCACGTCCATGTATCCCTCGACCACGAGAATCCGCTCGAGTTTCCGTTCAGCCCGCCGTGCCTCGTACAGGCCATAGAGTTCACGGCCCTTGTGGAACAGCGGGGTTTCGGGCGAGTTCAGGTACTTGGGTTCACCGCTGGCGATGATTCGTCCGCCAAAGGCGATGACCCGGCCCCGGGTATCGCGGATCGGGAACATGATCCGGTCCCGGAAGCGGTCATAGAAGCCGCCCGTATCGCGTGCGATCACCAGTCCTGCGGCCAGCAGGCTTTGCCTCGCGGCTTCAGTGGTGCCGAGGTTGGCCAGCAGCGTGTCCCAGCCCGCAGGTGCGTAGCCGATGCCGAATTCCCTGGCGGTCTCGCCGTCGAGGCCGCGTGCCTTGAGGTAATCGACTGCTGCCGGATGGTCGCGCAGGGCTTGCCGGTAGATGTTGGCGGCCTTCTCGAGCATTGCGAGCAGTGGCTCGGTGGAGGGCCGGTCACTGTCGGTGTGGGGGACTTCCACGCCGACGCTGCGCGCAAGCTCTTCGACGGCTACCGGGAAGTCGAGGCGTTCGAACTCCATCAGGAAGCCGAGTGCCGTGCCATGTGCGCCACAGCCGAAGCAGTGATAGAAACCCTTCTGCGGGCTGACCCAGAACGATGGGGTCTTTTCGCTGTGGAACGGACAGCGTGCCTTGTATTCGCGGCCGGCCTTGGTGAGCGGAACGCGTGAGCCGACGACCTCGACGATGTCGGCCCGCTGCACCAGGTCGTCGATGAAGTCCTGCGGAATTCGCCCACTCACGATGGAGATCCGGTCCCTTGCCGGTCAGCGGACCGGCAGCCTGTCTACTTGCCGGAGAGGCGGGCTTTTACACGCTCACCGATGGTGCTGAAGTCGGCACGGCCCTGGGCGCGCTCGCGCAGTGCAGCCATGACCCGGCCCATGTCCTTCATGCTGGTCGCAGCGCTGCTCGTGATGACTTCGTCGATCAGCGCCTCGAGTTCGTCGGCGGACAGGGCGCTCGGCAGCCATGCCTGGAGCACGGCGATCTCGGCGTTTTCCCTGTCGGCCAGGTCAGCCCGGCCCCCGGCAGTGAACTGGGTGGCCGATTCGCGTCGCTGCTTGATCTGCTTCTCGAGGATCTGCAGCACGGCTGCATCGGTGGTGTCGGTACGTTCATCGACCTCGCGCTGCTTGATTGCCGCGAGCAGCATCCGGATGACCGACAGCCGGTCCTTGTCGCCGGCCCGCATCGCGGACTTCATGTCTTCCTGGATCTGTGCCTTGAGCAGCGACACGGTCAGTTCCCCTCTGTGCAGCGGCCGGGAAGCCCGGCCGGACGACGCGGCACCCCGCGGCAGTGGTACCCGGGGTGTTCAGCCTGGCCGCAAAAAAGCCGGTCTTCCGTCGCGCAAGCAACCGCGCGGCCGGCGGAGACTCAGTAGAGGCGGACTCGCCGGCTGGTTTCGCGGGCGCTTTTCTTCTGTTGGCGCTTGACGGCTGCAGCCTTTTTGCGTTTACGTTCCTGCGTGGGCTTTTCGTAGAATTCCCGGCGACGAAGTTCGGTCAGAACCCCCGCCTTTTCGCAAGCGCGCTTGAAACGCCGGAGGGCGGCGTCAAAATGCTCGTTTTCTCGTACTCGAACGCCGGGCAAGGTCGTGATCCTTAAATTTTTTGGTCCGACGCCCAGTGGCGGCGGCCCAGTTGTTGCTGGATGGGCAAGGGAATCCGGCTCTTTGGGCCGGACGAACCCAAAAATATAGCCACTCAGACAGCTTTTTGCAAAATATTCCCACCGGATGACTGGATTGAAGCCTGGACAGATGATCATTCTCGGCCTGGAAACCAGCTGTGACGAGACGGCAGCGGCCATCTATGACTCGGGATCCGGCCTGCGCGGCCATTGCCTGTTCAGTCAGGTGGAGACGCATGCGCCCTTTGGCGGCGTGGTTCCGGAGCTTGCCTCGCGTGACCACATCCGCAAGTTGATGCCGCTGGTTGAGGCTGTGTTCGAGCAATCCGGGGTCCAGCCACGCGAACTGGCCGGGGTGGCCTATACGGCCGGTCCGGGGCTGGTGGGCGCCCTGCTGGTTGGTGCCACGGCGGGCGTTGGACTTGCGCTCGGCTGGGGCATACCGGCGATTCCGGTCCACCACATGGAGGCCCATCTGCTCGCTGCCCTGCTCGAGCCTGATCCGCCGCAATTCCCTTTTGTTGCCTTGCTGGTATCGGGTGGTCACACCCTGCTGGTCGAGGTGCAGGGCCTTGGGATATACCGCATCCTTGGCGAGACCCTCGATGATGCGGCCGGCGAGGCCTTCGACAAGGGCGCCAAGCTGCTGGGCCTGCCTTACCCGGGTGGCCCGCAACTGGCGCAGCTTGCCGACCAGGGGCGGCCTGGGCGATATGCGCTGCCGCGGCCGATGCGCAACCAGCCGGGCCTGGATTTCAGTTTCAGCGGACTGAAGACGGCCCTGGCGCTGCAGGTACGGGGCAAGGGCGGTGTTGCCGGCCTGACCGAAGCTGACCGGGCCGATCTCGCAAACGCCTACCAGGAAGCCATCGTCGATACGCTGGTTGCCAGGTCATGCCGCGCGATTGCCTCGACAGGCCATACGCGCCTGGTGATTGCCGGCGGCGTGGGCGCGAACCGCCTGCTGCGCGAGCGACTTGCAGACGGGCTGTCGCGACATGGCGCCACTGTTTACTATCCGCGCATCGGGTTTTGTACCGACAATGCCGCCATGATCGCCTTCACCGGTTGCCTGCGCCTGGCGGCATCGCCCGATGCGTTCCAGGACTTGCAGGTTGCTGCCCGTCCACGCTGGCCACTGGAAGAACTGCGGCCCTGAACTGGCCGCCAGTCACGGAAGAATGATGGATACGATTTTTCTGCGCGACCTGCGCATCCGCACCATCGTCGGTATCTGGGAATGGGAGCGGCGCATGCCGCAGATCGTGAGCATCGACCTGGATATGGGTACCGATATCCGGCGTGCCGCGCGCAGCGACCAGATCGGGGACACGCTTGACTACAAGGCGGTGACCCGTAGGGTGCGGGCGCTGGTTACCGACTCCGGTTTCCAGCTGATCGAGACGATGGCAGAGCAGATTGCCGCACTCATCCTCGACGAGTTCCATGTGCCATGGGTGCGGGTCGCTGTACACAAGCCCGGGGCCATTCGCGGCTCGCGCGATGTCGGGGTCGTCATAGAGCGCGGCTCGCGCGAGTGAGCGTGCCAGAGTGAGCGTGTCAGCGCCGTCCCCGGTCGATGTCTATGTCAGTGTCGGCAGCAACGTCGCGCCGGCAGAGAACCTGCGTCTCGCCCTTGCCGGGCTGCGCAAGCGGTTTGGCGAGCTGGAGGTGTCGTCGGTGTACCGCAACCCGGCGGTCGGTTTTGAAGGCGATGATTTCCTGAATCTCGTGCTGCGCTTCCGGACGGCAGAATCCCCGGCCGCCATCATTGCGGAACTGGAACGCCTGCATGTACTCGCGGGCCGGGTACGCGGCCCTGATCCCTTCTCCTCGCGCACCCTGGATCTCGACCTCCTGCTGTACGGTGATGCTGTCCTGCCTGATCCGGCCATCCGCGTGCCGCGCGAGGACATCAGGAAATATGCCTTTGTGCTCGGCCCGCTGGCCGAGCTTGCGCCCGAACTCCGCCATCCCGTGACAGGGGAGACGATGGCCGCGCTGTGGGCGGGGTTCGACCAGGCAGGCCATCAGCTGCAGCGGGTCCCCGCCCCCTTCTCCTGAGCGGGGCGCGCGGGATTGCGGGCTTACCAGCCTGCGCTGCGGCCGCCGTCCACGGCAATGACCTGGCCCGTGACATAGCTGGCGTCGCGTACCAGATACAGCACGCAGCCGGCGATGTCAGCGGGTTCGCCGACGCGCTTCAGCGGGATCTGGCGCAGCACGGTGTCGCGCATCTGGTCTGACACGCCGCCATCCGGCCAGAGGATCGCGCCGGGCGCCACACCGTTTACCCGGATGTCCGGCGCAAGGTCGCGGGCCAGTGCACGGGTCAGAAAGGCGAGTCCGGCCTTCGCCGCGCCATAGGCCGTGTGGTCCCGGAGCGGGCGCATGGCGTGGATGTCGACGATGTTGATGATGACGCCACGCGTGGCCCTGAGTTGCGGCAGGGCCGCCTGGGCCAGGAACAGCGGTGCCTTGAGGTTGGTGCCGATCAGGTCGGTCCACTGCTCCTCGGTGACCGATGCCAGCGGCGTGGGGTAGAAACTCGAGGCGTTGTTGACCAGGATGTCGAGCCGGCCTGCGTGGGCCGTGACGGCATCGACGAGGCCACGCAGCTGGCCGGTGTCCACCAGGTCGGCCTGCACGGTCAGCGCCGAGTCGGGGCGACGCTCATTGAGTTGCTGCGCCAGTTGCAGGGCCGGGCCGCTCGAGCCACGGTAATGGATCGCGACCCCCGCACCCTGCGCGTGCAGGGTAGTGGCGATCTCCGCACCCACACGGCGTGCAGCGCCGGTGATCAGCGCCCACTTGCCTGCCAGCGAGGCAGTGCCGGTCATCGTGGTATCGCCTCTGGCTGTGTTGCTCATCGCGGCGGTGTTCCTGTATGCGCGTGCAGGCGTGTCAACCCGGGGCTTAAGATTACACCACCATGCAAAGCAGATCCGAGCTGCCGCTTCCCGATGATTCCGCACTGGCGCACAGCCGCCGGGTTGTTGATCTGGTGCGTGCGCGCCTGGCCGCCAGCGGTGGCTGGATCAGTTTCGCCGACTACATGGACCTCGTGCTGTATGCGCCAGGCCTCGGTTACTACAGTGCGGGTGCGCAGAAGTTTGGCGCGGCGGGGGATTTCGTCACCGCACCGGGGCTGGGCAGCATCTTCGCGCGCTGCCTGGCGCGTGTGGCCGGCGACACCCTCGAACAGATGGGCGGTGGCGTGGTGCTCGAGGTTGGTGGCGGTACCGGCGCGCTCGCGGCCGACCTGCTCCAGGCCCTGCGCACGCGCCCGCCGCAACGCTACCTGTTGCTCGAGTTGAGTGCCGACCTGCGCGAACGGCAGCGGGCGAGGCTCGCGGCGCAGGTGCCGGAACTGCTCGACCGCGTGCAGTGGCTGGATCGCCTGCCGGACCGGCCACTGACCGGCGTGCTGATTGCCAATGAGGTGCTCGACGCATTGCCGGTCGAGCGCTTCACCATGCAGGCTGGAAAACCCCGCCAGCTTGGCGTAGGCCTGAGTGGCGAGGAACTCGCATGGTCTGCGGCAGATGCGTCGGCAGCGCTTGAAGCGGAGGTCCGGACCATCGAGCAGGATCTCGGCGCCCGCCTGCCCGATGGCTACAGCTCGGAGGTGTCGTTGCGCCAGCCGGCATGGTTCGGTGCGCTGGCGGCGACCCTTGGGCGGGGCCTCGCGCTGTTCATCGACTATGGCTATTCACGTCGCGAGTACTACCACCCGCAGCGTACCGGGGGTACGCTCGGTTGCCACTACCGGCATCACTGGCATGCCGATCCGTTTTTCCTGCCGGGCTTGCAGGACATCACCGCCTGGGTGGACTTCAGTGCGGCGGCACGTGCGGCCACGGCCGCCGGGCTGGACGTCGCCGCCTATACGACGCAGGCGCACTTCCTGCTCGCGACCGGCATCCTGCAGGAGATGGAAGCAGTGACTGAAGCCAGCCCGGCAAGGACGCAGGCGATGGCTGCGGAGTTGCGACAGTTGCTGATGCCGGGCGAAATGGGCGAGCGATTCAGGCTGCTGGCACTGACACGTGACTTCGTGCCTGCCGGGGAACTGACGATGCGCGATATGCGCCCCGGACTCTGAGTGAGCTGGCAGGGTTATTCAGGCGCGGTGCGCTCAGCCATGAAGCGGGTGCGGGCGGCGCTGCAGGCTTCCAGCCGGGCCTGACGTATGGCAGCGCCAAGTGCCTCGCCGGCCAGTCCCTGGTCCGCGACGACCGAGCTGTCGATGCATCGTGCCGCCTGCCATGCCGCGTGGAGCAGTTCGCGCTGGGGATAGGGAATCCCTTCCAGTCCGGTGCGACCCCGCGCGTCGGCTTCACAGGCATCGAGGAACGGCTCCACGTGGTTGGCCTTGCGGAAGGCGTCGAGGCTCTCCAGCAGGGCCAGTATGGTTGCCGGTCTCAGTTCGAGTGCCCGATGACAATTGCCGTGATGGCGGGTCACGGCGATGGCGAGGTTGCGGAAGCGGTTGGGGATGGCCAGGCGTTCGCACAGTTGCTGCACGAGTGCCACACCGCGCTCTTCATGGCCGGGATGCCTCGGCAAGTCGTGTTTCGGGGTGGTGCCCTTGCCGAGGTCATGCACCAGTACGGCGAAGCGCACTTCGGGCGTGTGTCCGAGCCGGGCTGACTGCGCGAGGGCGAGCAGGATGTGCTTGCCGGTATCTATCTCGGGGTGCCACTTTTCCGGTTGCGGTACACCGAACAGTGCGGCGACTTCCGGGAATACCACGGCCAGCGCGCCGCAATCGTGCAGGACCTCGAAGTAAATGTCCGGTCGTGGCTCGCCGAGCGCCGATTCGGTTTCCTGCCAGACTCTTTCCGGCACCAGTGCCGCAACCTCGCCGGCCTCGACCATCTCGCGCATGAGCTGCCGGGTGGCCTCCGCCACGCGAAAGCCCAGCTCATGGAAGCGGGCTGCAAATCGCGCCACCCGCAATATGCGCACCGGGTCTTCGCGGAATGCATCCGAGACATGGTGCAGCAGCCGCTCGCGCAGGTGGGCCTGGCCGCCGGCCGGATCGATGAGCGCGCCGGAGTCGTCTTCAGCGATGGCGTTGATGGTGAGATCGCGGCGCCACAGGTCCTCCTCCAGCGTCACCGACGGGTCGGAGCGGACATCGAAGCCGTGGTAGCCCGGGCCGGTTTTCAGTTCGGTACGGGCGAGCGCGTACTCCTCGTGGCTTTGCGGATGCAGGTAGACCGGAAAACTGCGGCCGACGCGCCGGTAACCCTGCGCTTCGAGTTCAGCCGGTGTCGCACCGACGACGACCCAGTCGCGCTCGCGGACCGGCAGGCCCAGCAGCCGGTCGCGTACGGCACCGCCTACCAGGAAGATCTGCATGGGCCGGATCCCGCGGCACCGGCCATCAGCGGCCGGCCGTGCGACGACAGGTATCGTAGTGGCTGTGCAGGCCGGCCCCGGCGAGTGAGCTGGCCAGGTTGGCTGCCAGCGAACGCGGCCTGATGCCGAGGCGTTGCAGTCCATCTTCCTTGCCGACACTGTCGAGCAGCATCGAGCGATAGTTGTCGGTCGAGAAGGGTTTGCCCGGCACGAAATCCATCCATGCTGCCTGGGCCCGGGACAGCCCCCGCGACATGCCGATGATCCGGCGATCGAGGCCGAGGGCGTCAGCGATCATCCGGACGATTTCCCGGAGGGTGAAGCTCTCGGTGCCATAGAGTTGCAGTGTCTGGCGGATCGTTTGCGGATCCTGCAGCGTGCGGGCAATGGCCAGCACCAGGTCATCCACATGCAATGGCGCAAAGCGGGTATCCGGCATGGGCAGCGTGAATACCCAGGGGATCAGCTTGAGGAGTCCGGCAAAGCGGTTGAGGAAGGCGTCGCCGGGACCGTAGACGACCGAGGGTTGCAGGATCGTCCAGTCCAGCCGCGAGGCGCGCAGCAGGCTTTCCGCCTCGCCCTTGCTGCGCAGGTAGTGGCTGCTTGCCTGCGGGGCGCCGGCATTCAGTGCGCTGACCTGGACCAGGCGTGACACGCCTGCGCTTTCACAGGCTGCGATCAGCGTCTGCATCAGCTCCACATGGGCGCGCTGGAAGCCGCGGCCGTCACGGCCCGATTCATTCAGGATGCCGATCAGGTTGATGACCGCATCGCTGCCGCCAAGCAGGCCGGCGAGCGTGCCGGGGGCGTGCACGTCGGCACGGATTATCCTTGCCGCGGGCAGGATGCGCAGGTGCCGGGCCCGTTCCGGATCACGCGTGGGTATGGTGATGCGGTGTCCACGGTTGGCCAGGTGTGCGACGAGCCGTGAACCGACAAAACCCGTTCCGCCAAGTATGCAATAGGAAGCCATAAATCCCCGGAATGTTCAGCGGATCTGCAACAGCAGATTCCGGTCGCCACGACGCACGCTCATGATCAGCAGGCTCTGCTGGCTGGCTGCCTGCTGCAGTTCACGCACGTTGCGCACGCGCTTGCGGTTCACCGAGACGATGATGTCGTTGGGCCGTATTCCGGCCAGGGCCGCAGGGCTGTTGGGCTCGACGGCTTCGATCCTGACGCCGGGGCCGGTGAAGTCCTCGCCCTTGCCTGCATGGTTGCCGAGCTGGGCGCCAGCGAGGCCCGGATGCACATCGCCGCCATCCAGCTGGGCGCTGCTGCTGACTTCGCTGAGTACGGTGGTGAACTGGCGTCGCTTGCCCTCGCGGATCACATCGACACGCACCGAATCACCGCTGCGCTTGAGGCCGATCGTGTTGCGCAGGTCGGATGCGCTCTTGATCCGCTGTCCGTCGACCGACACGATCACGTCGCCGACCATGATTCCGGCCGTTTCCGCAGCCGAGCCGTCGACGACTTCCTGGACCAGCGCGCCCTCTGCCGTGCCCTCGATGCCGAAGGCCTTGGCACTGTCGGCATTGAAATCCGAGATGCTGACCCCGAGCAGCCCGCGCTTCACCTCGCCGAACTGCAGGATCTGGTTCATGATCGATTTGGCGATGTTTACCGGGATCGCGAAACCGATGCCGATGTTGCCGCCGCTGTTGCTGAAGATCGCCGAGTTGATGCCGATCAGCTCGCCGCGCAGGTTCACGAGTGCGCCGCCGGAATTGCCCGGATTGATCGATGCGTCGGTCTGGATGAAGTCTTCATAGCCGTCCGGGTTGATGCCGCTGCGCCCGAGTGCGCTGACGATGCCCGAGGTGACGGTGTGTTGCAGTCCGAAAGGATTGCCGATCGCGAGTACAAAATCGCCAACCTGCACCTGGTCGGAATTGCCGAACTTCATCTGTACCAGGTTCTTCGTATTCTCGACCTGCAGCACGGCGATGTCGGTACCGGCATCGGAGCCGATCACCTTGGCCTTCAGGTTGCGGTTGTCGGTCAGGTAGATTTCGATCAACTCCGCGTTCTCGACGACGTGGTGATTGGTCAGGATGTAGCCCTTGGCCGCATCGACGATCACGCCGGAACCGGCGCTTTGCACCTCGCGCCGCCGTTGCGGTTGCTGCTGGTCGGGAAAGCCGAAGAAGCGGCGGAAAAACGGGTCCTGCATCAACGGGTTCACGGGGGCGTTGACGGTGCCCTTGGTGGCAATGCTGACCACGGCGGGTTCAACCTGCTTGACCAGTGGTGCGAGCGTGGGCATTTCCTGGTTGCCAACGCGTACCGGCAGTTGTGCGGCAGCCACACCCGGTACAAGGGCCAGCAGGAGCGCGGCCCGACAGAGACGTCCTGTCATGGTTAGTAGACCTTCGGCAGATGGTTGAAGACCCCGAATCATAGCGTTTTTCCCTGGCCGCCGAGCCTCCGGCAAAGTTTGTCCGCCAGTCATTGTTGGCATAATCCACCTCCCAATATGTAGTGTGCGAGGGCGGCCGGCGAGCGGTCGAAAAAGATTAATCCGGGGGCCTGAAATAACTGGGCAAGATTTATGCAAGTTATTGTTAGTAAATAACTTTCTCCTCTATTTTCTGATGAAAACATTGCTTGACAGCCTCGCGGTCGGCTCCTAATGTACGGCTTGTGTCGCCACAACATCTTGTGGCGACGATTCCAGCGATAATTTGCGGTTCGGGCGGTTGGTGCATCTGCTGGCGAAGGGGTGTCGCCGCAGTCGGATCCATTCCGGGTAGCAGGCTCCGGGCGCAGATTACAGGGCAGTTTTGGGGGATATCAGGGCTATGAAGCCGGCAGTACAAATGGAAAACGTCAGGGCAGGCACCGTTGCTTTCCAGGAAGCATCGATCGATATCTGGGACAAGAAGTACCGGCTGAAGTCGAAGACCGGTGCGGTCATCGATGAGACCATGGACGACACCTACAAGCGTGTTGCCCGTGCGCTGGCCGACGTCGAGCCCGAGGGCGACCGCGACCGGTGGTGCGAGCAGTTTCTCTGGGCGTTGCGGCGCGGGGCGATCCCCGCCGGCCGGATCATGTCGAATGCCGGCGCGCGCGAGCACAAGCCGGCCACCTCGACCATCAACTGCACGGTATCCGGCACCATCGGCGACTCGATGCAGGACATCCTGACCAAGGTCCACGAAGCCGGGCTCACGCTCAAGGCCGGTTGCGGGATCGGTTACGAGTTTTCGACCCTGCGGCCGAAGGGGGCCTACGTGTCGGGCGCCGGTGCGCACACCTCCGGGCCGATGTCCTTCATGGATATCTACGACAAGATGTGCTTCACCGTTTCATCCGCCGGTGGCCGGCGTGGCGCGCAGATGGGCACCTTCGATGTCGGTCATCCCGATGTGCTGGACTTCATCCGTGCCAAGCGCGAGGACGGTCGCCTGCGCCAGTTCAACCTCTCGCTGCTGGTAACCGACGAGTTCATGCAGGCCGTCAAGCACGACCGTGAATGGCTGCTGGCTTTTCCGCTCGATCATCGGCAGCTCGAGCAGCTTGGTCTCGACCTCGACGATCCGGCGCAGGTGCTGTGGCGTGAATGGCCGGTAACCGCAGGTTACGTGACCAATGACAGCGGCCAGGTCGCCTGCCGCATCTACAAGAAGATCCCGGCACGGCGGCTGTGGGACATGATCATGGCTTCCACCTACGATTTTGCCGAGCCGGGCTTCGTGCTGGTCGACCGTGTCAACGAGATGAACAACAACTGGTTCGACGAGAATGTCCGGGCCACGAATCCCTGCGGCGAACAACCGCTGCCGCCTTACGGGTCATGCCTGCTGGGGTCGGTCAACCTCACCAAGTTCGTGGTGGACCCCTTTGCCGAGAATGCCCGTTTTGACTGGGACGAATTCCGGCGGGTGGTGAAGGTGTTCTCGCGGATGCTCGACAACGTAGTCGAGATCAACGGCTTGCCGTTGCCGCGACAGCGCGAGGAGATCCTGCGCAAGCGCCGTCATGGCATGGGCTTTCTCGGGCTCGGGTCGACGCTGACCATGCTGCGCATGCGCTATGGCTCGAAGGAGTCGGTGAAATTCACCGATGACGTCGCCCGCGAAATGGCGCTGGCTGGCTGGGAGACGGCACTGGACCTGGCCCGGGAGAAAGGCCCGGCGCCAATGCTGCTCGAGGATTTCGAGGTGACCGCGCAGATGCTGCGCAAGCGGCCGGAGATGGCGCGCGATGGCTGGAAAGTCGGTGACCGGGTTCCCGGCCGTATCCTGCATGCGCGCTACAGTCGCTACATGCAGCGCATCGCCGAGGTGGCCCCCGAGCTGGTCAAGGACCTCGAGCAGGTCGGTGCGCGCTTCACCCACCACAGTTCGATTGCGCCGACCGGGACGATTTCACTGTCCTTCGCCAACAATGCCAGCAATGGCATCGAGCCGAGCTTTGCCCATCACTATTTCCGCAACGTGATCCGCGAAGGCAAGAAGTCGAAGGAAAAGGTCGATGTGCTGTCCTTCGAACTGCTGGCCTACCGGCAGTTCGTCAATGCGGCAGCAACGCCTGGCAGCACCCGGCCGGAAGAACAGCTGCCGGACTATTTCATTACCGCCGACGACATCAGCCCGCGGGAACATGTGGACATCCAGGCCGCCGCACAGCGCTGGGTGGATTCCTCGATTTCGAAGACTGCCAACGTACCGACCGACTTCGATTACGAGCAGTTCAAGGACATCTACATGTATGCCTATGAAAAGGGCCTGAAAGGTTGCACGACCTTCCGCTTCAACCCGGAAGCTTTCCAGGGCGTGCTGGTGAAGGGCAAGGACCTGCAGAACACGAAGTACACCTTCGTGCTTGAAGACGGATCCGAACTCACGCTCCGGGGTGACGAAGAGATCGAGTACGACGGCGAGACCCACACGGCCGCCAATCTCTTTGATGCCCTCAAGGAAGGGTATTACGGCAAGTTTTGACGCAGGGCACGGCCCGCGGGAGACAGACGTGGCGAAGATCAGGATTGACAAGAAGATCGTTGGCTACCGGGTAGACAGCGGTGATGACAAGCCGGCTGAAAAGGCCGCCGACAGGAAGTCCGAGCGGTCGGCCGCAAAGCGCCTGCCGGTCGAAGGCAATGTCGTGCGCATGCACGAGAAGCTCGAGCGGCCGGAGATGCTGCAGGGTTCCACCTACAAGGTGAAGACCCCGGTTTCGGATCATGCGATGTACGTGACCATCAATGACCTGATACTCAATCCCGGGACCGAGCATGAACAGCGCCGTCCCTTCGAGATATTCATCAACTCGAAGAACCTCGATCACTACCAGTGGATCGTCGCGCTGACCCGGCTGATGTCGGCGGTGTTCCGCAAGGGTGGCGACGTCACCTTCATGGTGGATGAGCTCAAGGCGGTCTTCGATCCCCGGGGTGGCTATTGGCAGCCGGGTGGCAAGTTCATGCCATCGATCATCGCCGAACTCGGTCACATCATCGAGAAGCATCTGCGTTTCATCGGCCTGCTGCCCGCGGATTCGCTCGACGAGCACAAGCGCAAGCTCGTCGAGGAGAAGCGCCGGGAATACGAGGAACAGCATCGCCAGCAGGACGCTTTCGCGCGCAGCGAATATCCGGCCGGGGCGCAGATCTGCATTGTCTGCAGCACGGTAGCCGTGGTTTACATGGACGGCTGCATGACCTGCCTTGCCTGCGGCGATTCGAAATGCGGCTGAAGCCGGCGTGCTAACATCCGTGCGGTCGCAGCCGCGTTGCTCTCCAACGGATGACCTTCAGCATTCCTGATTTCAGCCGCGTCACCGTCCTGGTGGTCGGTGATGTCATGCTCGATGACTACTGGTTCGGGCCGACCTCGCGGATATCGCCCGAGGCGCCGGTACCGGTGGTCCGGGTTACCCGTTCCCAGTCCCGTGCCGGTGGTGCGGCAAACGTGGCGATCAACCTGGCCAGCCTCGGCGTACGTACCACCCTGACCGGCATCGTGGGTCGCGATGCCAACGGCAGCACCCTTGCACGGCTGTTGCGCGAGAACGGCGTTACAGCCGATCTCATCCAGTCGGCCCGCCAGCCGACGATCACCAAGCTGCGGGTGCTGAGCCGCAACCAGCAGTTGATCCGTCTCGATACCGAAGATACCTACCCCCTGAGCGATGTCAGCGGCTTGCCCGGCATGCTGGAGCGGCATCTGCCAAAGGCCAGCGTCTGCCTCTTCTCCGATTACGCCAAGGGTACCCTGGCCGAGATCCAGCGGCTCATCGGCATCTGCCGGCAACGCGGCGTTGCCGTGCTCGTCGATCCCAAGGGCAGCGATTTTGCCCGTTATCGTGGTGCGAGCCTGCTCACGCCTAACCTGAGCGAGTTCGAGGAAGTGGTCGGCCCCACCAGTGGCGATGACGACATGGTCGAGCGCGCCCGCGCGCTGCGCGAGGCCCTCGATATCGATGCGTTGCTGATCACACTCGGCGAACGGGGCATGGCCGTGATTACCGCTGGCGAGGAGGCGGTGTTCCTGCCGGCTCGCGCCCGCCAGGTCTTCGATGTGACCGGTGCCGGCGATACGGTCATCGCGACGCTGGCCGCTGGCCTCGGTGCCGGCCAGACCCTCTACGAGGCGGCGGAGCTTGCCAACCTGGCCGCAGGGCTCGTGGTCGGCAAGATCGGCGTGGCTGCGGTTACGCCTTCGGAACTGAGACTGGCCCTGCATGAGCATGGGCAGGGTGGTCGCGGTCTGCTCAGCCGCGGCGAGGTCCGGCAGATCGCCGCCGAGGTGCGCTCCCGCGGCGAGCGCCTGGTGATGACCAACGGCTGCTTCGATATCCTGCATGCCGGCCACGTCGCCTACCTCGAGGAAGCCAAACGCCGCGGCGACCGCCTGCTCGTGGCGGTGAATGACGATGACTCGGTAGCGAGGCTCAAGGGCCCCGGCCGCCCGATCAATTCCCTGGCCGATCGCATGGCCGTGCTGGCCGGACTCGCTGCGGTCGACTGGGTGGTGCCTTTCAGCGAGGACACTCCCGAGGCGCTGATCGCGGAGGTACTGCCGGATGTACTGGTGAAGGGCGGCGACTACCGGCCGGAGACCATCGCCGGTGCCAGCACGGTGCTGGCGCGCGGCGGGACGGTGGAGGTACTCAGCTTCCATCCGGGCCGTTCCACCACCACCATCGTCGAAGCCCTCAACCGGCTCGCAAAGCAATAGCCTTCACCATACGGCAGCCCGGAAGCAGCTTGTAGATGCGCAGAACTTCGTGGTTGCGGATCGTCTACATCCTGCTCAGCTACCTGCTCGTGCCGCTGCTGCTCGTCCACCTGTACTGGCGCAGCCTCAGTGCACCGGCTTACCGGCAGCGGATCGGCGAGCGCTTCGGATCCGGCCCGGTTCCCCGGCGCCGGCCATCGATCTGGGTGCATGCCGTGTCCGTCGGCGAGGTCCAGGCGGCTGCGCCACTGGTGCGGGCCCTGCTGAAACGCCATCCGGGCGTCCCGCTGGTCATCACCACCATGACGCCGACCGGCTCCGAGCGTGTCCGGCTGCTGTTCGGCGATACCGTGGTGCACAGCTATGTGCCCTACGATCTGGCTGCAGCAGTCCGGCGTTTCTTTGACCGGGTGCAACCCTCGCTGGCGATCATCATGGAAACGGAACTCTGGCCCAACCTCTACCATGAGTGTGGCCGGCGCCAGGTCCCGCTGGTGCTGGCCAGCGCACGCATCTCCCCGCGCTCACTCGCACGCTACCAGCGGCTGATGCCGCTGTTCCGGGACACGCTGGCCAACGGTATCGTGATCGCGGCACAGACACCGGCCGATGCCGAGCGGTTCCGTGCACTCGGGGCAAACCCCGCGCATACCCACGTTACCGGCAACATCAAGTTCGACTTCGAGTTGCCCGGCGATGTGGTGATGGCCGGACGTGCGCTGCGCAAGCTGCAGGCAGCTGACCGGCCGGTATGGGTAGCAGCCAGCACGCATGAGGGCGAGGAGGCAGTGCTGCTTGCGGCCCACGTGCTGGTCCGCAAGCAGCACCCGCAGGCGATGCTGTTGCTCGTGCCCCGCCATCCCGAGCGCTTTTCCGCAGTTGCGGGCCTGGTCGTGGATTGCGGGCTGGCTTGCGTCACGCGCAGCAGTGCGGCGGTCGCCGGTCCGCACGATGCGGTATTCCTTGGCGACACCATGGGCGAGTTGATGACCTTCTACGCGGCCGCCGATGTGGCTTTCGTCGGTGGCAGCCTGAGTGCCATCGGCGGGCATAACCTGCTCGAACCGGCTGCACTCGGTATCCCGGTGATCACCGGTCCGCACAACGAGAATGCGGCGGATATCTGTGCCTTGCTGGTTGCCCGCGGGGCGGCGAGCGTGGCGGGCGATGCGGCCGGCGTGGCCGCCGAGGTTTGCCGCCTGTTCGGTGATCCGGCGGAGCGTCAGAGGCGCGGTGCGGCCGGGCAGGCCGCACTCGCCGACAACAGCGGCGCGCTGCAGCGACTGCTCAGGCTCGTCGAGCCGCTGGTTCCCGGCGACGGCAGCTGAAGCCCGAAACCGCTGCCCGACTACCTGAGCAGCGTGTCGACCTGGGCAAGATCATCGACCGTCAGCGTGCCGGCCGCCTGCTTGAGGCGCAGCCCGTTGATCAGGTAGTCGTAACGGCTGCGCAGGTAAAGCGCCTCGGCAACATATGTCTTGCGTTTTGCATCCAGTACATCGACTGCGGTGCGGGTGCCCACTTCGTAGCCGGCCTCGCTGGCCTTGAGTGCCGTGCGACTGGACTCCAGCGCCTGTTTCAGTGCCGCGACCCGGGAAATATCCGAGATCACGCCGAGGTAGGCATCGCGCGTCTGCTGTTCCGTTTCGCGGGCGGTGCGCTCAAGCCGTTCCCGCGCCGCGCGATGGCGGTAGACAGCCTGCTGTACCCGCGCCGAAGTCTGGCCACCGCTGAAGATCGGCAGCGTCAACTGCAGCGAGATGCTGTCGGTTTCCAGATCCGTACCCGTCGGCGTACGGACAACGTCGCCGGGGCAGCTGCCATCGGGGAGGGTTGGGGTGTTACATGAACGTGAAAATCCCTCGTTATCGGTATCGTTGCGGGTCAGCACCAGGTCTGCCGTCGGATAATGCCCGGTCCGTGCCAGGCTCACATCGTCCTTGGCGATCTGGGTGCCGATCTGGCTCGAGATTACGCTGCGGTTCTGCTGCAGGGCGGTCTTTACCCAGGC
>JAHDYM010000105.1 GCA_023383705.1 Gammaproteobacteria bacterium
CCGCCACGGCAACCAGCGCGTTGCTGGTCATGTGGGCGACGATCGCATCGACGATACGCCCGCGATGGTAGAGCGCGAGGGCAAAGCCGGCACCGGCCAGCGTGCCCGCAACCCAGCTGTTGTGCAATACACCGAACAGCAGTGACGAGGCGAGGAATGACAGCCAGGTAAACTGCCCGGCCCGGACGTTCTCGAAATCACTGGCCACCAGTTTGCGGAGCAGGTAACCGCGGAAGGCCAGTTCCTCGGCGATCGGCACCGTAATGACCGAGCCGATCACGCGGAAACCCAGCCACACACCTGCCTGCCAGGCCGGCAGCCCGGCCAGCGTCAGTTCCAGCATCACGCCGTTGCCGTCATCGGGCGGTGCCAGCGCCACCCAGAGCACGAAGACAGCGACGCCGATCGCGATCGCCTGCCAGCTGAGGCCGCGGGCGAAGCTGCGGTATTGCGCACGAAAACGCCACAGCACTGCGGCGGTGGCGATTACGCCCAGCGGATAGAGTGCGGCAAAACCGCTGGAGAATGCGGCAATCAGCATCGAGGCTGCCAGCAATGTCAGCATCGGTGCCAGCAGTGCCAAGGCGGGCCCGGAACCAGCCGGCGCCGGCACCTCTGCCACACTGCCGGCCATGAGCAGATGCCGGTGCGACAGGGCTATCAGGCCCAGCGCGACGATGCTGAAGCTGATCCAGCCGGCCTGCGAGTGAAAGCCGGTAACGGCGATGTCCGGCGAGAAGGACACGCCAATCGCGATCAGCGCCGTGACGCGCAGGACGTTGACCAGCCAGATCACCACGATCCCGACCGGGATGAGCAGCAAGGCCCGCGGGAACCGGAGATCAGCCCTGAACAACCAGAGATATACGGCCGAGAAAGCGGTGATCAGCGCCATGCCTTCGTAGCCCGAGCACTCCGGCGCGATCTGCACCGCGAAATCCCCCGCGCCGAGGATGGCCCGCTCATTGTCGATGTAGATGTCCGTGTAAATCAGGCCGAGCAACTGCCGGGTACACCAGAGCGTCATCCTGGACAGGGGCAGCCAGATTTCCTGGGCAAGAAATCCACCCAGCCAGGCGAGGAAGCCGGCAACCGCCGCGATCGCCAGTCCCAGCTTCTCGCTGCAGGCAATCCGCATCCATTGCCCTGCCGGCGCCGCCGCCAGCAGCAGGAATACCAGCGTGAGGCCACCAAGCCCGAGCGTGGTCAGCAGCCACTGGGCCGTGACCGCATGGCCAGCCGATGCGGGACCGAGGACGGGCCACGCGGAAAACAGGAATGCACCGCAGGCCAGGCCATGCGCCACGAGCCACGGCCACCAGCGATAGCCCGCCTGGTCGCGCAATATCGCGGTGATTGCTGCCAGGCGCCGGCTGAGGATCAGCAGGCACGTCGCCAGAAAGGCAACCGCCACCTTGAATGCCTGCGCAGCCGATGCGACGGCCACGGCCACCAGGCCTGTCTGGCCGGACAACTCGGGTACGGTGAGGATGTTGATGCCCGCCAGCAGCTCGGCAGCGAGCAACAAGGACAGGGCGAACCAACGGCCATTGAGCATGGTCATGAAAAAGCCCGCTGTTCCACCACAGTGGAAAGCGGGCTTCCTTCAGTCTGCCGGATGGGTACGGACTGCCGCAGGTGGCTCAAATACCACCCGGAGCCTGGCGATCAATCGCGGGCGCGTACCGCGAGACGACGGCGACGCAGACCTTCAGCACCGAGGAGGCCGACACCCAGCACCAGGGCCAGAGCCTGTGTACCTGAACTCGCATCGATTTCCGGTACGGCACTGACCTGCGGCCTGCATGTACGAGCCGACGGGTAGCGCTTGCAGAACTCGGCACGGATCGCCTCGCGGTCGAAGGTGGTGGTCTGCCAGTCCCCGGTATGGGCGTTAGCGCTGCCCGCGAATGAGAGCAGGGAAAGTGCTGCGACAACGCTCAAGATCGATTTTTTCATTGTTTTGAATCCCTTCATTCAGCATCGGCGGCCATGTTGTGCTTTCTAGCACATCAGTGAACCAGCTGCCACTCCTCCAGAAATGGATAGAGCAACCCGCCAGCCAGGCTTTTACCGAGCAAGTAACAGGCCAACTGCTGCGGCGATCCCCGATGATTTGACTCAATCCGCAATATTCCCGGAAATAGGTGAACTTCATCACGGCAGCACTGCAGCAGACCCGGCTGACAGGCCCACCCGTCGGCGCCGGCCCATCATGCGTAACAGCAATTTGTATAGCCAGCCGACACGAAATACGGCGTCTGCGGCGTCTCGGGAACCAATACGAGGACAGGCCGATCAAAAACAGTGGCTTGAGGGGAAGGTGGTGTTGTACAGAAGTCCGGCAACCGGCGGGGCGCGCGGGCTACCACCGGAAGGCGGCTCTTGCTAGTGTTGTACATGTATCCGCGCTCAATCTGGGGGAAGAGGGAAGACATGTCCGAGTTCAAGAAGCTCTATCAGGCGCCCTTGCCGGCAATCATCGCACTGCTCATCGTCTACGTATGGCAGGGGCTTGGCCACACGGTCATGTACCTGATGGAACACAAGTGGTTCCCCAATAGCGTCACCACCGTTGCCATTTTCGGCGGTTTTGTCGGTGCAGCGATGGTCTGGATCGGGCGTAACAAATCGGAGAACGCCGCCACCCTGCTCGGCTTCTGTGGTGGCAGCCTGATCTGGCTGACCTGGATCGAATTCAATTTTGTCTACACGGCCGACCAGCTCGGCGTGCAAGAGGCGATGTGGGGAGCCAAGCCGACGTTGCCCGAGTACCGCGTCATGCTGTCCTCGATCGGCGTGTTGATGGCCTCGCTGATGTACTTCTTCTACAACAAGGACACCCGCTGCAACCTCTTCATGTGGCTGCATCGGAATCTGCACCTGAATCCCGGCGAGCGCAGCTCGGTACAACAGCGCAATATCTGCGCGATCGTCGCCCTCGAAACGATCTATGTCACCTGGTTCTGCTACATCTGGCTGCTGCTCTGCTACAACCCGGAGATCCTCGGCACCGATCACTGGTTCACCTTCGCCTCTATGGTGTTCTTCGCGATCTGGGCCGCCTACCTGATCCAGCGGCTGTGGTGGTTCCAGCGCATGGCACCGGCACTGCGCTATGCGATACCCACGGCGATCATCGCCTACAACATCAACGAGATCCTCGAGAAGTGGGGCAAGATGGACGAAATCTGGGTACAGCCGCAGAAGTACGCCATGGAGATCAGCCTGGCGCTGGTTGCGCTGGTCGTGGTGGTCGTACTGGCAATCCTGAGCCCGGCGCGACGTATCGCAGTCAACAAGCCATCACCCGACGCCCAAACCTGAGGGCGGAGGGCCTGAGGGCAAAGGGCATCGGGCTGAAAACTGTCAGGCCTGGAAAGGATCGGCCCCGGGGACGCTCAGGCCCGGGGCCGACGCCACCAGGCGCAGATCGCCAGCAGCACCAGCAGGGCCGGATCGGGCGATCCGCCACCGCCGCCTGATCCGGCTTTCCACTCGACCGAGGCAATCTCCGGTTCGTCCTTGAGCCGCTGCTCGAAGCGGTCGAGTTCCGCGGCCAGGTTCGTGCCCATGCTGGCCATCGCTGCAGCAAAGCTCTCCGCCCTCACCGCACGACTCACCTCGGCGGCTTCGATCGCGGTCGAAGTGCGCTCGCGGTTGTCGACACCGGGCGCACGGAACAGCAGCTTGCGGCTGGCCACATCGAAAACAGCCGTATCGACAAAGGTCTGCGTCTGGTTCTCGGTGCCCTTGATGACGTAGGCACCGACGATGGTCCAGTAGGTAAGGGCGAGCTTGTTGTCACCGGTGGCGGCCAGCTGATCGTAGGAAACCAGCGCCATGACGTCGACCGCATACAGCCGTGCCACCTGCTGCATGCCCTCGAAGCCCCTGGTTGAACGCAGGTAGGTGTCCGGGATGACTTCGATCGAAGCGATGTACTTGCGGGCCTTGAACTGCTCGCGGACCTTCTGCAGCACTTCATTCTTCAGCGCTTCGGCAGGTCCCTCGCTACCGGCCTGCGACGGCTGGGGCACGAAGGCGATGCCGACCCGCAACGGCAACTTCAGCCGCGGAACCTGCTCGTCAAAATCGGGCGGGATCTGGCCATCCGGATACAGATAGTCCACCAGGCTGCTGGAGACGCCGGTGCGGGTAACAGCCGGCGTAAACGCATCAAACCAGGCCGTGCATCCGCCGAGGACGACGACCGCCCCGAACAGTACCGAACAACTCAGCAGTCGTGCGCGCAGCGGCATGTGGCACCTCCCGAAACCGGACATTGATGATAACCAGCCACCCCGCATGCGCCCGGATCATTTCCGGAGCTTTCATGCAGGAATGCCTGCGTGGCCGGGCGCTCAGGAATCAAGCGCCTGGCTGATGTCGGCAAGCAGGTCCGCCTCTCCTTCTATACCGACTGACAGGCGAATCAGGTTGTCGGCGATACCCATCGCGCGCCGCTCGGCCGTCGGTACGCTCGAGTGACTCATGGTGGCCGGCTGCCCGGCAAGACTCTCGACCGCACCGAGACTCTCGGCAATGGCAAACAGATGCAGCCGGTTGAGGAATTCACCAACCGCCGCCGAATCGCCACGAATCTCGAAACAGACCACGCCACCAAAGGCGCTCATCTGCCGCTTCGCGAGCGCATGGCCCGGATGTCCGGGCAGTCCCGGGTAGTACACGCGCGCAACACGCGCGTGCCCCTCGAGATACCGCGCGATGGCCAGCGCATTGGCGCAGTGCCGCTCCATGCGCAGCGCCAGCGTCTTGATCCCGCGCAGGACCAGGTAGGCATCGAAAGGACCGAGCACGCCGCCGGATGCGCTGCGCAGCAGGTGCAACTGCCTGCCCAGATCGGGATCGGCAGCCACGACGATCCCGCCCAGCACATCGGAGTGACCACCCAGGTACTTGGTCGCCGAATGCATGACGAGATCGGCACCCAGCAGCAGCGGTTGCTGCAGGCAGGGCGTCGCAAAGGTGTTGTCCACGCAACTCAAAATACTGCGCGACCGGGCCAGCGCCGTGATGGCCCCGATGTCGACGATGTGCAGCAGCGGGTTGGTCGGCGTCTCGATCCAGACCAGGCGGGTTTCCGGCCGCAGTGCGGCCTCGACATTGCCGGGCTCGCACATGTCGACAAAGGAAAAATCCAGATCGGCGGTGCGCCGGCGCACATGGTCGAAAAGCCGGCGCGTGCCGCCGTAGAAATTCAGCGGCGCGATCACATGACTGCCGGCATCCAGAAGGTCGAGAACGCCAGCGGTGGCTGCCTGTCCGGAGGCGAAGGCCAGTCCGCGGGCACCGCCTTCGAGTTCGGCCACACAACGTTCCAGCGCATCGCGGGTCGGGTTCGAGGAGCGCGTGTAGATGTGCTCGCGCGGCTCGCCAAAAGCCTCCCAGGCAAAGGTCGTGCTGGTGACGATCGGCGGCATCACTGCGCCGCTCACGGCATCGGTGGTTGCCCCGGCGTGGATGCAGCGGGTGGCCAGGGTGGCCTTGCTGCCTGGTGCGGATCGGTCTGAAGGCGGTCTGGCTGACATCGGCTGATCTCCTGCGCGGGCAGCAGGCTAACATAGGCGGCATGTCCGCAAAACGCAGCCTCACGCCCGATCTCGCCAGCGGTGCCTGCACCGATGAACTGCTGAACGCGGGCAGTCGCTGGCTGGACATGAGCAGCGAGTCCCCGCGGCTCGATGCCGAACTCCTGCTGGCCCACGCGCTCGACAAACCCCGCAGCTATCTCTACCAGACCCTGTCTGCGGCGGTTCCCGCCGCTGCAGCGGAGCGCTACGCCGCCCTGCTCGGCGAGCGTGCCAGCCATCGTCCGCTCGCACAGATCATCGGCACGCGTGAATTCTGGTCACTCAGCCTGAAGGTGACGACCGATACCCTGGTGCCGCGGCCGGAAACCGAACTGCTGGTCGAACAGGCCCTCAGGCGGATCCCGCCGGACATGCCGCAGGCCGTGGCCGACCTGGGCACCGGGACCGGTGCCGTGGCGATCGCCATTGCCAGCGAGCGGCCGCGGTGCCGCGTGCTTGCCACGGATCTCAGCCCGGCGGCCCTGGCCGTCGCCAGGCAGAATGCGCTGGCGCTGGGGCTCGATAACATCAGTTTCCATTCCGGCGACTGGTTTGCAGCACTGCAGGGGGAAAGGCTGGCAGTGATCGTATCCAACCCGCCCTACATCGCCGACGATGAGTGGTGCGAGACCGACCCCGGCCTCGGCTTCGAGCCACGCCTCGCGCTCAGCGGTGGCGCCGATGGCCTCGCTGACATCCGGCGCATCGTGTCGGCGGCGCCGGCACACCTGGAGAGCGGGGGCTGGCTCTTGCTCGAACACGGTTTCCGGCAGGCTGCTGCCGTCCAGGACCTGCTCCGGCAGGCCGGATTCGGCTCGATCAGCACCTGTGCCGACCTGGCCGGACAACCCAGGGTCAGCGAAGGCCAGTGGGCAACATGAACGATTCACTGCGTTACGCCCGGCATATCGCCCTGCCCCGGTTTGGCACCGGTGGCCAGCAGCGGCTCGGAAAGTCGAGCGCGCTGGTGATCGGACTCGGCGGACTCGGCTCGGTCGCCAGCCTGTATCTGGCCAACGCCGGCATCGGCCATCTGCTCATCAATGACTTCGATCGCGTCGATGCCAGCAACCTGCCTCGCCAGCTGCTGTTTCGCGCCGCCGATGTCGGCAGCTTCAAGACCGATGCCACCGCGGCACGACTGCGCGAAGCCAATCCTGCCGTGCAGGTCAGCACGCTCAACCGGCAACTCGAACTGCCGGCGCTGCAGGCCGCGGCACTGGACTGCGATGTGGTGCTCGATTGCACGGATAATTTCCGCACGCGACTGCTGATCAACGCAGCCTGCGTGGCCACGCGCAAGCCGCTGGTCAGCGGTGCGGTCATCCGCTTCGAAGGCCAGGTCGCGGTGTTTCCCAACCAGGGCACGGGGCCGTGCTACCGCTGCCTGTACTCCGATGAGGACGAGAACTTCGCCAGCTGCGCCGGCCAGGGAGTACTGGCACCGGTTGCCGGCACCATCGGCACCATACAGGCGAGCGAAGCGCTCAAGCTGCTGCTCGGAATCGAGTCCGGCCTGCGCGACTGCCTGTGGGCATACGACGGCCTCAGCGGCGCAACGCGCAGGGTGGGCATCCGGCGCAAGACCGGCTGCCCGGCCTGTGGCAACGGCTGAGCCGCGCGCCTACTCCGGGTCGTAACCCAGATTGGCCGACAGCCAGCGTTCGACCGTCGCCACCGCCATCCCCTTGCGCCGCGCGTAATCCTCGACCTGATCGCGGTCGATGCGGCCGACCGCGAAATATCGCGACTCGGGGTGCGCGAAATAAAAACCGCTGACGGATGCCGCCGGCAACATCACGAAGGACTCGGTGAGCTGCACGCCGATGTTCTTCTCCACATCGAGCAGGCGCCACAGCGTCTCCTTCTCGGTGTGGTCCGGGCAGGCCGGATAACCCGGTGCCGGGCGGATACCCGTGTACTTCTCGGCGATCAGCTGGTCGTTGTCCAGCACCTCGTCCGGCGCATAGCCCCAGTGTTCCCGCCGCACCCGGGCATGCAGGTATTCGGCACAGGCCTCGGCGAGCCGGTCGGCCATGGCCTTGAGCAGGATCGAGGAATAGTCGTCGTGGGCGCGCTCGAAGGCAGCCACATGCGGCTCGATGCCGATCCCGGCCGTCACCGCGAAGGCACCGATGTAGTCGCGAACACCTGAATCGCGGGGAGCGATGAAATCGGCGAGACAGGCGTTGGGCTGATCCTCACCGTGCGGCTTCTGCTGGCGCAGGTGGTGCAGCATGGCCAGCGGTGCCGAACGCTGCTCATCCGCATAGACAGCGATATCGTCGTCGCCGGCCCGGTTGGCCGGAAACAGGCCGAGCACGGCGCGGGCCGTCACCCACTTGCCGGCGATCATCTGCTCCAGCATCTTGCGCGCGTCCTGGTAGAAGTCGCGCGCCGCCTCGCCGAATACTTCGTCGTCGAGGATCGCCGGAAAGGTGCCGCGGAACTCGTAGGCATTGAAGAGCGGCATCCAGTCGATGTACGGCAGCAGTTCAGTCAGGGGAATATCGTCGAACACCCGCACACCGACGAAAGCCGGCACGACCGGTGCCACATTCCAGCCGACGGCCAGGCGGTTGCGGCGCGCCTCGGCGATCGGCCGGTGCGCCGCCGTCTCCGACCTGCGGCCATGCCGCTCGCGGCGCACGCGCGCATCCTCCTTGACCTGGGCCACATAGGCCGGGCGATCGGCAGCGCTGGCGAGCTTCTGTGCCACGCCGACCGCACGCGATGCGTCCTTCACGTAGACCACCGGGCCGTCGTACTCCGGATCGATGCGCACCGAGGTATGGGCCGGCGAGGTGGTGGCACCGCCGATCAGCAGCGGCAGGCTGAAGTCCTGCCGGCGCATTTCGCGGGCGACGTTCACCATTTCTTCCAGCGAGGGCGTGATCAGCCCCGACAGGCCGATCATGTCGGCATTCTCGCGGCGCGCGGTATCGAGGATGCGTTCGCAGGGCACCATCACGCCGAGGTCGATGACCTCGAAGTTATTGCACTGGAGCACCACGCCGACGATGTTCTTGCCGATGTCGTGCACATCGCCCTTGACCGTCGCCAGCACGATCCGGCCCGCCCGCTTGATCTCGCCGGACTGCTCGGCCTCGATGAACGGCACCAGATGTGCCACGGCCTTCTTCATCACCCGGGCGGACTTCACCACCTGGGGCAGGAACATCTTGCCGGAGCCGAACAGGTCACCGACCACGTTCATGCCGTCCATCAGCGG
>JAHDYM010000106.1 GCA_023383705.1 Gammaproteobacteria bacterium
GCCGACGTGGTGGAATTGGTAGACACGCCGTCTTGAGGGGGCGGTGGCGAAAGCTGTGCGAGTTCGAGTCTCGCCGTCGGCACCAATGGATTGACAGGGCGGACTGCCGGACTGGTTGCCCGGTGGTCGCTTAGGGGAGTGCCTGTGCTGCACAACTATTTGCCGGTGTACGTCTACCTCTGTGTGGCGTTGGGGATCGGGCTGGTCCTGCTCGGCCTCGGCTTCCTGCTGGGCAAGGGCCAGAAGTACGGCGAGAAGTTGTCGCCCTACGAATGCGGTTTCGAGCCCTTCGAGGACAGCCGCATGCGCTTCGATGTGCGCTACTACCTGGTCGCGATCCTGTTCATCGTCTTCGATCTCGAAATCGCCTTTCTGTTCCCTTGGGCCATCACCCTGGAGGAGACCGGGCTGACCGGCATCCTGGCCATGGGCATATTCCTGGTGATCCTGGTGGTGGGCTTTGTCTACGAATGGAAGAAGGGAGCTCTCGAGTGGGACTAGAGCGACCAGTGCCGGAAATCCTGCAGCAGCGCGGTTTTGTCGTAACCGGGCTGGATAACCTCATCAACTGGGCCCGTACCGGCTCGCTGTGGCCAATGACCTTCGGCCTGGCCTGCTGTGCGGTCGAGATGATGCAGGCAGGCGCAGCCCGGTATGACCTCGACCGTTTCGGCGTGATCTTTCGCCCCAGTCCGCGCCAGGCCGACGTGATGATCGTTGCCGGTACGCTGACCAACAAGATGGCGCCGGCCCTGCGCAAGGTCTACGACCAGATGACCGAGCCGCGCTGGGTCATCTCCATGGGTTCCTGTGCGAACGGGGGAGGCTATTACCACTATTCATACGCGGTGGTCCGTGGCTGCGACCGAATCGTTCCGGTAGACGTCTATGTGCCCGGCTGCCCGCCGACCGCTGAAGCCCTGATCTACGGCATTCTGCAGCTGCAGAACAAGATCCGGCGCACCAACACCATCGCGCGTTGATCCGGTATGCGAGTGACACGCGGGACGCCTGATCGATGAGTACGCGCAACGAAGCTTTGCTGGCAGCACTTGGCGAGCGCTTCGGTGGGCGCCTGCAGCGGGTGGAATCACGCTGTGGCGAGCTCGGCTTTGAAGTCGCCCTGCCGGAATTGCTCGAGGTCTGCCGCATCCTGCGCGACGACTTCGCCTTCGAGATGCTGGTGGACCTGTGCGGTGTCGACTACCTCACCTGGGGCAAGGGTGAGTGGGAGACCCAGGATGCCACCAGCAGTGGCTTCAGTCGGGCGGCAGTGCGCGCGACGGTGCTGCCCGATCCCGCGCAACAGTTCGATCCGCGACGATTTGCCGTGGTCTACCACCTGTTGTCGGTCAGCAGGAATTACCGCCTCCGGCTCACGGTGTACACCGGCCCGGAGAATCCGCCGGTCGTGCCGTCGGTCGTCGACATCTGGGCGTCGGCCAACTGGTATGAGCGCGAAGCCTTCGACCTTTACGGCATCCTGTTCGACGGTCATCCGGACCTGCGCCGCATCCTCACGGATTACGGCTTCATCGGCCATCCCTTCCGCAAGGACTTCCCCGTGTCCGGGAACGTCGAGGTCCTCTATGACCCCGAGCAGGGGCGGGTGGTGTACCAGCCGGTCAGCATCGAACCACGGACGCTGGTGCCGCGGGTTATCCGTGATGACAACCGCTATGAACCTGATCTGAAATCGGCAGGGCCGCCGCGTGGCTGAGTTCCAGAATTACACCATCAACTTCGGTCCGCAGCATCCGGCGGCGCATGGCGTATTGCGGCTGGTGCTGGAGATGGACGGCGAGACCGTGCAGCGGGCCGATCCGCATGTGGGCCTCCTGCACCGGGCCACCGAGAAGCTGGCTGAAACCAAGCCGTTCAACCAGAGTATCGGCTACATGGATCGCCTGGACTATGTGTCCATGATGTGCAACGAGCACGGTTACGTGCTTGCCATCGAAAAACTGCTTGGCGTTGCCGTACCGGTACGGGCCCAGTACATCCGCGTGATGTTCGACGAGGTCACGCGGATACTCAATCACCTGATGTGGCTCGGTGCGCACGGCCTCGATATCGGCGCCATGACCATGTTCCTGTACTGTTTCCGCGAGCGTGAAGACCTGATGGACTGCTACGAGGCGGTGTCGGGTACGCGCATGCACGCCACTTATTACCGGCCAGGCGGCGTTTACCGCGACCTGCCGGACAGCATGCCGAAATTCCAGCCCTCCGCCTGGCGCAGCGACAAGAAGCTGCGCAGCCTGAACAAGGCACGCGAAGGTTCCCTGCTCGATTTCCTGCAGGATTTCTGCGAGCGATTCCCGGCCTGCGTCGACGAGTACGAAACGCTGCTCACCGACAACCGTATCTGGAAGCAGCGCACCGTCAACATCGGGGTGGTTACGCCGGAACGGGCGCTGCAGCTTGGCTTTTCCGGCCCGATGCTGCGCGGCTCGGGTATTGCCTGGGATCTGCGCAAGAAGCAGCCCTACGAGGTCTATGCCGACCTCGATTTCGACATTCCCGTCGGCGTGAACGGCGACTGTTACGACCGCTACCTGGTCCGCATCGAGGAACTGCGCGAATCGAACCGCATCATTCGCCAGTGCATCGACTGGTTGCGCGCCAATCCGGGGCCGGTGATGACCGATGACCACAAGATCGGGCCGCCAAGCCGCGAGCAGATGAAGGGCGACATGGAGTCGCTGATCCACCACTTCAAGCTGTTTACCGAGGGTTATACGGTTCCGGCCGGTGAAGCCTATGCCGCTGTCGAGCACCCCAAGGGGGAGTTCGGCGTGTATCTCGTGTCCGACGGTGCCAACAAGCCCTACCGCCTCAAGATCCGCGCGCCTGGTTTTGCGCATCTTTCGTCGATGCACGAAATGGTTGCCGGTCACATGCTCTCGGACGTCGTCGCCGTGATCGGTACGCAGGACATCGTGTTTGGCGAGATCGATCGCTAGTGATGCGTGTAGCAAAGAGACCGAGCTGAATGGAACCCGAGAAAATACTGTCCGAGCACGTGCGAGCCGAGATCGATCGCTGGGTTGCGCGCTTCCCGGAGGGGCGGCAACGATCCGCGGTGATCGCCGCCCTGCATGCTGCCCAGCACGAGAATCACGGCTTTCTCACGCCGGAACTGATGGATGCGATAGCCGGGTATCTCGGCCTGCCGCCGGTCCAGGTCTATGAAGTCGCGGCCTTCTACTCGATGTTCGAGACGAAGCCCGTCGGCCGGCACAGCATCTCGGTGTGCACGAACATCTCGTGCATGCTCCGCGGTGGCGAAGCCATCCTGGCCCACCTGGAAAAGAAGCTGGGCGTGAAGGTCGGCGAGAGTACGCCGGATGGACGCTTCTACCTCAAGCGCGAGGAGGAGTGCCTGGCGGCCTGTTGTGGTGCGCCGATGATGATGGTGGATCACAAGTACCACGAGAACCTGACGCCGGCGAAGGTCGATGAAATCCTCGACCAGGTCGGCAAGTCGGCGGGGCACTGAGCGTGAGCGAGCAACGCACATACGAACAGAACCTGGTCTGCTACCAGACGCTCGGGCATGACCGGCCGGCGAGCCTCGAGACCTACCGCAAGCTGGGTGGTTACGAAGTCTGGGAAAAGATACTTGCCGGCGGGATGAGCCGCGAGCAGGTGATCGACGGAGTGAAGGCCTCGGGCCTGCGCGGGCGGGGTGGTGCCGGATTCCCCACCGGCGTGAAGTGGAGCTTCATGCCCAAGGATGCGCCTGGCCAGAAGTACGTGGTCTGCAATTCCGACGAGAGCGAGCCCGGTACCTGCCACGATCGCGAGATCCTGCGCTACAACCCGCACGCAGTCATCGAAGGCATGGCCATCGGCGGTTTCGCGATGGGGGCCACGGTCGGTTACAACTACATCCGCGGCGAGTTCATCGATGAACCGGTGCCGGTCTTCGAGGCGGCACTGAAAGAGGCCTACGCCGCCGGATTGCTGGGCCAGAACCTGAAAGGCTCCGGGATCAGTTTCGATCTGCATGCCTTTGTCGGTGCCGGTGCCTACATCTGCGGGGAGGAAACCGGTTTGCTCGAGTCGCTCGAGGGCAAACCCGGCAAGCCGCGGTTCAAGCCGCCTTTCCCGGCCGCTTTCGGTCTCTATGGCCGCCCGACCACCATCAACAACACCCAGTCCTATGCCTCGGTGCCGACCATCCTGCGCCGCGGTCCGAAATGGTTCGCTGACCTGGGTCCGGAGGGTTCCGGTGGCACAGCGCTGTTTTCCGTCTCCGGTCACGTCGAACGGCCCGGCAACTATGAGTTGCCGATGGGTATCCCGTTCCGCGACCTGCTGCAGATCGCCGGCGGTGTGCGTGAGGGACGCAAACTCAAGGCGGTCATCCCCGGTGGTTCGTCGGTGTATGTGGTGCCGGGCGAACTCATCATGGACGCCACCATGGACTACAACAGCCTGAAGAAGATCGGCACTTCCTTCGGGACCGGTGCAGTGATCGTGATGGACGAGACCACCTGCATGGTGAGCGTGTTGCGCAGGCTGTCGCGTTTCTATTTTGCCGAGTCCTGCGGGCAGTGCACGCCATGCCGCGAAGGTACGGGCTGGATGTACCGGCTACTGTCGCGGGTCCTCGCTGGCCAGGCCGACCGCAAGGACCTCGACCTGCTGCTCGATGTCGCGGGCCGGATAGAAGGCCACACCATTTGCGCGCTGGGTGATGCGGCCGCATGGCCGGTGCAGAGCTTCCTGCGCCATTTCATGCCCGAGTTCGAGTACATGATCCAGCATCGCGGTCGTTCCATCGTCGAGTCCCGGACCGAAGCAGCATGAGCGACAACAGCGTCAAGGTGGAAGTCAACGGCGTCGAGTTCGACGCCCGGCCTGGCGAGATGCTGATCGCTGTCACCGACCGTGCCGGCATTTACGTGCCGCGTTTCTGTTACCACGAGAAGCTGTCGGTAGCGGCGAATTGCCGCATGTGCCTGGTGGACGTGGCAAACGTGCCGAAGCCGCTGCCGGCCTGCGCCACGCCGGTCACCAACGGCATGAAGGTTGCCACGCGTTCACAGAAAGCCATCGGCGCACAGAAGGCCACGATGGAGTTCCTGCTCATCAATCATCCGCTGGACTGCCCGATCTGCGACCAGGCGGGTGAGTGCGAATTGCAGGACCTGGCCATGGGGTATGGTCGCGATGTGGCGCGCTTTACCGAAGGCAAGCGCTCGCTGGTCGACAAGGACATCGGTCCACTCATTTCCACGGACATGACCCGCTGCATACTCTGTACGCGTTGCGTCCGTTTTGGCCAGGAGATCGCCGGCATCCAGGAACTCGGCACCATAGGCCGGGGCGAGCGTACGCAGATTGCGACCTTCGTCGGCAGTACCGTCGATCACGAACTGTCCGGTAACGTCATCGACCTGTGTCCGGTCGGCGCGCTCAACAACAAACCTTATCGTTTCAGCGCGCGTGCCTGGGAAATGCAGTCGATGCCGACGATCGCGCCGCACGACTGTGTCGGCTCGAACCTGTCGGCCCATGTCCTGCTCGGTCGCGTGAAGCGTGTCGTGCCGCGGGTCAATGAGGAGATCAACGAGACCTGGCTCTCCGACCGGGATCGTTTCAGCTATGCCGGCATCTATGCCCCCGATCGGCTGCAGCAGCCGATGATCCGCGAAGCGGCCGGATGGCGGACTGCCGGGTGGGAGGAAGCGCTGCAGCTGACTGCCAGCAAGCTGGCCGCCGCGGTGTGCGCGGATGGCGGTGCCGGCCTTGGCGCCTGGGTGGCGCCTTCGGCGACGCTCGAAGAGGGCTACCTGTTGCAGCGCCTGTTGCGCCATCTCGGCTCGGAGAACATCGATCACCGGCTGCGCCGCCGTGATTTCCGGCTGGAGGAGCGCGACCCGCTGTACCCCTCGCTGGGCGTATCGCTGGCCGAAATCGAGTCGGCCGATGCGATCCTGGTGATCGGCTCCAATCTGCGCCGCGAGGCGCCCATTCTGGCTCACCGGGTACGCAAGGCAGCGGTCCGCGGTGCGGCTGTCATGTTCGTCAATCCATCGGCTTACCAGTACCTGCATCCTCTGGCCGGATACCTCGAGACCGGCGCCGATCTGGTCAGCGGCGTGCGTCGCGTGGTCACTTCGGCCGATGCCGAGGCAGCAGCGATCGCAGCGCAGCTCAAGGCTGCAACCAGTGCCGGCAAGCGGGCTGTCATCATCCTCGGCCAGATTGCCGGCCGGCATCCGCGCTTTGCGGATCTCCGGCAGCTGGCAGGCGAGCTCGCGCACCTGTCCGGTGCGGAACTCGGCTATCTCTCCGAAGGCGCCAATTCGGCCGGTCTCGCACTTGCAGGTGTACTGCCGCATCGCGCGCCGGGCGGCGCGGCGAGCAAGGGTGGTGGCCGCAATGTCGCGCAGATGCTGGAACAGCCGCCCAGGGCGCTGGTGCTGCTCGGCTGTGAGCCGGAACATGATTGCAGCGACGGTGAGCGGGCGGTCCATGCGCTGCAGGCTGCGGAATTCGTCGTCGCGCTCACCCCCTATATGAGCGAGGCGCTCAAGGCCCATGCCGATGTCGTGCTGCCGGTGGGAACCTTCGCTGAAACCGCGGGTACTTTCGTGAACGCCGAAGGTCGCTGGCAGGGCTTCAATGGGGTTGCCAGCCCGATAGGCGAGAGTCGCCCGGCCTGGAAGGTGCTGCGCGTGCTTGGCAATCTGCTGCAACTGCCGGATTGTGACTACGACTCGGCAGAGGCGATCTGCGCAGAAGTGCGTGCGCTGGTGTCCGAGGCGACGCCGCATAACGTGGTGCTTGCCAGTTCCATACCGCCTGCACCGACTTCGGCGGAGATCCCGCTGGCGGCGCTCGACGTGCCGATGTACCAGATTGATGCCATCCTGCGCCGTACACCGGCCCTGCAGCTGACGCGCGAGGCGCGTGCGGCTGCCGGAGACGGTACCGGCCAGAGCGGACTCGAGACGGTGTAGGGGGCAGGCATCGTCATGGCAGCATTCCAGTATCTCCAGGGTTTGTGGTTCGCGCTACCGGAGGTGTTGCGCGAACTGGTCGTGATCCTGATCCAGATCGTGCCCCTTACGGTTACGGTCATCCTGTGCGTGGCCTTCCTGACCTATGGCGAGCGCAAGATCATCGGCTACATGCAGATCCGCGTGGGCCCGAACCGTGTGGGGCCAAAGGGCTGGTTCCAGCCGTTTGCCGACACCATCAAGCTGATCATCAAGGAAGTCGTTGTCCCCGCCAATTCCAACCGCTTCCTGTTTGTCGTGGCACCACTGCTGTCCATCGTTCCTGCGCTGGCGGCATGGGCCGTCGTGCCGCTGTTCCCCGGCTTTGCCATCGCCGACATCGATGCAGGGCTCCTCTATGTGCTCGCGCTCACCTCCCTGAGTGTCTACGGTATCATCCTTGCCGGCTGGGCCACCAATTCGAAATATGCCCTCCTGGGTGCGATGCGCTCGGCAGCCCAGATGGTTGCCTACGAAATCGCCATGGGCTTTGCCCTGGTCGGTGTGCTGATGGCGAGTGGCAGCATGAACCTGGGCAAGATCGTCGAGGCTCAGTCCGGCGGCCTGTTCAGCTGGTTCTGGCTGCCGTTGTTCCCGCTGTTCATCGTCTACTTCATCTCCGGCCTGGCAGAGACCAATCGCGCCCCGTTCGACGTTGCGGAAGGCGAATCCGAGATCGTTGCGGGCTTCCATGTCGAGTATTCAGGCGTGGCCTTCGCGATATTCTTCCTCGCCGAATACGCCAACATGCTGCTTATTTCGGCGCTGACCGCCGTGATGTTCCTGGGTGGCTGGCTGTCGCCATTCGCCGGTGACGGCCTGGCCTTCCTGGACGGCACATTCCTGGAACTGTTGCGGGCTCCCGGCCTGCACTGGCTGTGCGTGAAGATCGCATTCTTCCTGTTCTTCTTTCTCTGGGTCAGGGCAACCTTCCCGCGCTACCGCTATGACCAGATCATGCGGCTGGGCTGGAAGGTGTTCATTCCGGTAACGCTGGTCTGGATCGTGATCGAAGGCGTGCTGGCTGCCCTGCATGTCGGGCCGTGGAGCAAATGAACATGCCGGCCCTGCAGGAATCACTCGCATGAACGCGCTTGTCAGTACGGTAAAGACCCTTGCCCTGTGGGAGTTGCTCAAGGGACTGCGGGTTACCCTGCGGAACCTGTTTGCACCCAAGTTCACGATTGCCTACCCGGAAGAGAAGACCCCGCAATCGCCGCGCTTTCGTGGTCTCCACGCGCTGCGCCGCTATCCCAACGGGGAGGAGCGTTGCATCGCCTGCAAGCTGTGCCAGGCAACCTGTCCGGCAGCAGCGATCACCATCGAGTCGGATGTGGGTCCGGACGGCACGCGGCGCACCACCCGTTATGACATCGATCTCTTCAAGTGCATCTATTGTGGTTTCTGCGAGGAAGCCTGCCCGGTGGATGCCATCGTCGAGACGCGGATTCTCGAGTACCACATGGAGAACCGTGGCGAGAACATCATGACCAAGGACAAGCTGCTTGCGGTGGGCGAGAAGCTGGAAGCGAGCATCGCTGCCGACCGGGCAGCGGATGCGCGTTACCGCTAGAGGGTACGCC
>JAHDYM010000107.1 GCA_023383705.1 Gammaproteobacteria bacterium
TGGTGGAGGCGGCGGGAATCGAACCCGCGTCCGCAAGTCCGCTGCTCAAGGATCTACATGCGTATTCCGCCTTTTGTCTTACTGGCAGCTACCCGACGGACAGGGACAACTGACAGCCAGTCCAGTGATGGGCGTTAACCGTCGGGTCCTGGACGAACCCTCGGGCGAGCTTGTGTTGAATGACTCCTGGCTCCGGACCGCACAAGCACGGACCCGGTCAGAAGGCTCTAACGCTGGTTTTTAAGCAGCGAGAGCGTAGTTGTCGTCGTTGGCAACTATAAGGTTTGCAGATGGATTTACGAGGTGATCTGCACCTCGGCATGCACCCAGAGGTTTGTAACCCACGTCGAAACCATGTCGCCCCCGGATATCAGTACGACAGGTCCTGGCACCGAAAGTTTAGGGCGCCCGGCCCGGATTTCAACTAACCGCGCCGAAAAAGGCGACTTTTTTGCCGCTGCCAGTCGCGATCCTTGATGGTTTCGCGCTTGTCCTGGCTCTTTTTGCCCTTGGCGAGGCCCAGCGTGACCTTGACCTTGCCCCGGTCCCAGCGCATGGCCAGCGGCACCAGGGTATAGCCATCGCGCTCGACATTGCTGCGCAGCCGGTCGATCTCGCGGCGGTGGAGCAGCAATTTCCGCAAACGGACGGGATCCGGGTCTACATGCGTGGAGGCGGAGGGCAGGGGCGCGATGTTGGCACCGAGCAGCCAGGCCTCGTTGTCCCTGAAGATCGCGTAGGACTCCTTCAGATTGCCGCGCCCTGCGCGCAGGGCTTTGACTTCCCAGCCCGTCAGCGCGATGCCGGCCTCTATCTGGTCCTCGATGAAATAGTCGAAGCGCGCCTTGCGGTTTTCGACGATCAGGCTCGTTCCGGCGCCTTTGGCCGCTTTGCTGGGTTTGGCTGATTTCATGACTGAATTGTCGGCGAGGCGCAGTTCGGCAACAATCCTGCCAAGTTTGTCCCGGTAGCGGAAGCGAAATCGTTCCATATGCGTGAAGTTCACCGCAGCGCCATCGTGCCGTATCCAGCTCCGGCCATGTATGCGCTGGTGGCCGACCTCGAGTCGTATCCGCAATTCCTGCCCGGCTGTTCCGGCAGCGCGGTGCTGGAGCGCGGGGCCGACTCGGTGCTGGCGAGCCTGTCCCTGTCGAAGGGACCGTTCCAGGCCTCGTTTACGACGCGCAACGTACTCGAACCGCCACGCCGGATGACGATGGAACTGGTGGATGGTCCCTTCAGCAGCCTGCACGGTGAGTGGACGCTGGTGCCGCTCGGCGAGCATGGCTGCCGCATCGAGCTGCGCGTGAATTTCGAGTTCGCCAGCAGCACGCGCGACCTGCTGCTCGGGCCGGCCTTCGAGCTGACCTGTGGCGGGCTGGTGGATGCCTTCGTCAGTCGCGCAAAAAAGCTCTATGGCTGAGCAGATCGAGGTGCAGGTGGCCTGCGCGCGGCCGGACAGGCAGGTGGTCAGGCGTCTGGAGGTGCCAGCCGGCACCCGCGCACGGGCTGCGCTCAGGCTGTCCGGGATTGATGCGCTGTTCCCGGAAATCGACCTCGATCGCTGTCCGCTCGGTATCTGGGGCCGGGAGATCAGCGGTGAACGCGAGTTGCAGGCTGGCGACCGCCTGGAGATATACCGGCCATTGCACAAGGATCCGCGTCTGGCGCGAAGGGAAGCCGTCGCAAAGGGTACGGTGCTGGGCCGGACTGGCCGCTAGCGTCTCAGGACGGATTGTCGATCGGCACGTCCTGGTCGATTCGGGTGACCTTGTCGTCCTCGAACCAGACGGTTACCCAGTGCTGCAGGGTATCGTTGGTCTTGCCCGGCTTCAGGTAGTACATGTAGTCCCAGCGATCCTTGCGAAATCCCGTGCCGGCGACCGGTGTGCCGAGCAGAAAGCGCACCTGGCTGCGGGTCATGCCGATCTGCACGGCGTCGATGTCGGTCTGGTCGAGGAGATTGCCCTGCTGCACATCAACGCGGTACACGCAGGCGGAGAGGCCGCAGAGCACCAGCGGCATGAGGATTCTGGTCAGCAGGCTGCGCATCAGGTCAGGCCTCAGGTTCCGGTGCTGGTAGCTACGGTACGGCTGGTGGATAATCCGGGGCGATGATAGCCGATCGAAGCTGCTGATGGAGATCAACGATCTACGCAAGGCGGGGTTGAAGGCCACGACGGCCAGGTTGCGGATTCTCGAAATCCTGCAGCAGGGCGGTGCCCAGCACCTCAGCGCGGAGGAGATCTATCGTCGTCTCGTCGCGGCGGGCGAGGAGGTCGGCCTGGCTACCGTCTATCGGGTGCTTACCCAGTTCGAGAACGCGGGCCTCGTCACGCGCCACAATTTTTCCAGCGACTATTCGGTTTTCGAGATCAGCGCGCGCAAGCACCACGACCACATGGTGTGCGGCGAGACCGGCCAGGTGATCGAGTTTTCCAGCGAGGAGATCGAGCGCCTGCAGCGCGAGATCGCCCGCAAGCAGGGCTATGAGCTGGTCGATCACAGCCTGGTGCTGTATGTGCGCCCGCTGAAGGAAGACTGAGCGGCGTCGGCCCCGGCTCAGCGTGCCTGGGCGGGCGTACTGCGCCGGCCGGCCGTTTTCGTCTTGCTCCCGGCCGGATTTGCCGCCGCTGCCAGCATCTCGCCGGCATGGGCGCGCGTCTGGGCCGTGATCTCCAGGCCGCCAAGCATGCGCGCCGTTTCTTCCACCCGTTCCGCCGAATCGAGCTTGTGTACCGAGGTGCTGGTCTTGCCGCGCACGGCCTGCTTGCGCACGGTGAAGTGCTGGCTGGCCTGCGCCGCCACCTGTGGCAGATGCGTGACGCACAACACCTGCCGCTTGAGGCCCAGTTCCCGCAGCTTGCGGCCGACGATCTCGGCGACCGCCCCACCCACGCCGGCATCGACTTCATCGAAGACCAGCGTCGGCGCGCCATGCGTCGCCGTGGCAACCACCTGGATCGCGAGGTTGAGACGCGACAGTTCGCCGCCGGACGCGACCCGGCTCATCGGCGCCGGCGGCTGGCCCGGATTGGCGCTGACCAGGAATTCGATGTCGTCGGCGCCGTCCGGACCGATGGCCGCGTCCGGCAGCGGGCGGACGCGCACTTCAAACTGGCCGCCGCGCATGCCCAGCGTCGCCATGTTCCGGCTGATGTCCCGTGACAGAACCGCAGCCGCCCTGGTACGCGCTGCGCTGAGTGCTGCTGCGAGCTTGCCAAGTGCCTGGCGCTTTTCGCTGGCGAGGCTTTCGAGGCGGCTGCAGCTTTCGGCGTAGTTGCCGAGCTGTTCCAGTTCGTCGCCGAGCCGGACCTTGAGTGCCGGCAGCTCGTCCGGTGTGATGCGGTGCTTGCGGGCTGCCGCCTGCAGGGCGGCGAGCCGGTCGTCGAGCTCGCTTTCGCGGGCCGGGTCCTGGTCGAGAGCATCGATGCGCTGCTGGATCAGGCTGGCTGCTTCGCGTATCTGGATTTCCGCTTCGCCGAGCAGTTGCAGGGCAGGTGCCAGTTCCGGGTCGAATTCCAGCACCTCGGCGAGGGACTGGTGCGCAGCGGCCACGGCGGCCTGTGCGGAACCGCCGTCATCGTCATAGCTGCGGGCGAGGGCGGCGTGCAATGCGCTGGCGATCCGTGCCCGGTGATGCAGTGCCCGGTGTTCGCGCTCGGCCTCCGCATACTCGCCTTCGCGCGGGTTGAGCGCCTGCAGTTCGCCCAGCTGAAAGGCCAGCAGTTCGCGACGGCTGTCCCGGTCGTGCTCGCGGGCCAGCAGTTCGCGGTGCTCCCGCGCGGCAGCCTGCCAGGCCTGCCAGGCCGCGCGCACCGAGGCGCGCAGGGCGAGGGTATCGCCGGTGCTGTCGAGCACCTCGCGCTGGGTGCTGGCATGGCGCAGGGACTGGTAGTCCTGCTGGCCGCAGATATCGACCAGCAGGCCGCCCAGTTCGCGCAGCAGCTGCGCGGCTACCGGCCGCCCGTTGATCCAGGCGCGCGACCGGCCGTCGCTGCTGACCACGCGCCGCAGTACGCAGTCGCCGGTTGTTTCGCCGAGTTCGTTGTCGGCGAGCCAGGCGCTGGCGGCGGGATTGTCGCCGACTTCGAAACTGGCGCTGACTTCGAGTCGCTCGGCACCGCTGCGGATCGCCTGCGCATCGCTGCGTTCGCCGAGCGCGAGTGCCAGCGCATCGATGAGTATGGACTTGCCGGCACCGGTCTCGCCGGTCAGCGTGGTGAAGCCGGGGTCCAGCTCGATCGCGACGGACTCGATGATGGCCAGGTCGCGGATGTGCAACTCACGCAGCACGGGTCACCATTCAGTCCCTGGACACAGGCGGACTGGCATGCTCGCGTGCATCGCGACCCCAGAGCAGCTTGCTGCGCAGGATGGCAAAGTAGTCGTAGCCGACCGGGTGGATGAGTTCGATCCGTTCTTTCGCGGCGCGCACCTGGATGCTCCAGCCCGGCGCCAGCTGGCCGACCGGTTCGCCGTCGCAAATGACGTCCGCATGCTCGGATTGCCCGGCGCGCAGGCGGACCTCGGCGACATGCGTCGCCGGGATGACCAGCGGGCGATCGCTGAGGGTATGCGGACAGATCGGGATCAGCAGCAGCGCATCGAGGCTCGGTTCGACGATCGGGCCACCGCAGCTCAGCGCATACGCAGTGGAACCGGTGGGCGTGGAGACGATGAAGCCATCGCCGAGATGGGTGTTCACATAGCGCCCGTCGACGAAGGTCTGGTACTCGCACATGCGGCCAGTCGCGTGCCGCTTGACGACCACGTCGTTGAGTGCCGTGCCGGTGGCCACGACGTCCTCGCCGTGGATCACGTCGACGAGCAGGAGCATGCGTTGCTCGCTGACGAACTTCCCGGCCAGCACCTCATCGACTTTGGCAAGCATGTGCTCGGGGCCGACGTCGGCGAGGAACCCCAGCCGCCCGCGATTGATGCCGAGCAGGGACGTCTTGCGGCCGGCGATGCGGCGTGCGGCATACAGCATGCTGCCGTCGCCGCCGATCGCGATCACCAGGTCTGCACCCTGGGCGATCTTCTGGTCGGGCACGCGGCGCACCTGTTTCGGCAGGGCACGGGCACGCAGCGAATCGCTGGCCTGCACCTTGCGGCCGGCAGCCAGCAGGTGGGTGGTCAGTACCTGCATCGAATCCAGCGTTCGCCGGTCCTGCGGGTTGCCCATCAGCGCGATGGTGGAAAAGCGTGCGGCAAGCGGTTTTTTTCTGGTCACAGGCGATCCCGGTGCAGGAAGGGTTCTGGCACCCGCACTCCGGGCGCAACAGCGGTGCCCAACATATAGGCTCCAGCCACGCCGCGGCAAGTCACTGATGCGGCTTTTATGCCCGGCTGCTTGCCTTGACACCCCGAGAGGCCGGTTGCTAGCGTTCCGGCGAGCAATGAACCCAGCTGCATCACCCCAGGTTCCCGCCAAGCATGAGCAGTGACAGCACCCGCCCCGTGCCGTCCGAGCGCGCACAGCACATCCTGCGTGCGCTGGTCGAGCACTATATCCGTGAAGGTCAGCCGGTCGGTTCGCGCACACTGGCCCTGCAGGCCGGTCTCGATCTCAGTCCCGCGACCATCCGCAACGTGATGGCCGACCTCGAGGATCTCGGCTTCATCACCTCGCCGCATACCAGCGCCGGACGGATTCCGACCGCGCGCGGCTACCGCTTCTTTGTCGATACGCTGGTGCGCCTGCAGCCGCTGGCGGAGCAGGAAGTGGCGCGGCTGCAGACCCGCTTCATCGAGCAGCAGCGTGGCGATGCCAAGTCGATCGTCACCGCGGCTTCCTCGGTGCTGTCCGCCCTGACCAGCCTGGCCGGTGTCGTGACGCTGCCACGGCAGCCGCATGTGACCCTGCGGCACATCGAGTTCCTGCCCCTGTCCGGGCAGCGGGTGCTGGCCATCCTGGTGGTCAACGATGCGGAGGTGCAGAACCGCATCCTCGACATGCCGCGCGACTACAGCGAGGACGAGTTGCGGCGTGCCGCGAACTATCTCAACCAGCAGTTTACCGGTCGCGACATCAGCGACGTGCGCGCGCGCCTGCTCGACGACATGGATGGCACCCGCGACTCGATGAACCGCCTGATGCTCGATACCATCGCCGATGCCGACCATGGCCAGCAGAGTGGCCGGGATACGCCGGGTTTTGTGCTGTCGGGCGAAACCCAGCTGATGAACTTCCATGAACTCTCCGATGTGGAGAAGATCAAGCACCTGTTCGAGGCCTTTGGCGAACAGCGGGAGATCCTCACGCTGCTCGACCGCAGCCTGGAGGCCGATGGCGTGCAGATATTCATCGGCGAGGAATCCGGCTACCGGATGCTGGATAATTGCACCATCGTGGCCGCACCTTATTCGGTGGACGAGCATATCGTCGGGGTGCTTGGCGTCATCGGTCCCACCCGCATGGCCTATGAACGGGTCATCCCGATCGTGGATGTCACCGCAAAGCTGGTCGGTGCGGCCTTGAATTCCGCGCCCTGAGTCCCCACATTGCCGGGGCGGGCGAGGGTCCGCCCGTTTTTCTGCGCCTGTCCGTTTTGCCGAATCCAGGAGTGAAGCCATGCCCGATCCCGAACAGCCGACCGCCGAGACGGCAGATGCCGGAGCTGCCGGGCAGGGTACGCCTGCCGATCCGGTTGCCGAGCTCCGCGAGGCCCTGAGCCGGGCCGATGCCACGGCGGCCGACAACTGGAACCGCTACCTGCGTTCCGTGGCCGAGATGGAGAACGTGCGCAAGCGCGCCGCGCGTGACATCGAGGCGGCGCGGCGAGCCGGCATCGAGAAGCTGGCCACCGAACTTCTGGTGATTGCCGATACCCTGGAGATGGGCATCGAGTCCGGCGCCACGGCCTCTGCCGAAAGCCTGCTGGCTGGCAAACAGGCCACGCTGCGGCTGCTGCAGGCCGCTTTCGACAAGTTCAACATCGAGGTGGTCGATCCGGCCGGCTATCGCTTCGACCCCCAGTTGCATGAGGCCATGAGCATGCAGCCATCGAGTACTGCCGAGCCGAACTCGGTGCTGGCGGTGCTGCAGAAAGGCTACCGCATCGGCGACCGTCTGCTGCGGCCCGCAAGGGTGATCGTGGCCGGCGAACCGCTGGCCGCACAGCCGCAGGCCCCGGATGCGCCATCTGGCAGCGAGCCGGCTTGAAAACGGCTGATCTGCTCCCATTAATGACCGCAGGCTACTTTATTTAACGACGGCAATTTCCAACGGAGCGACTGAATGAGCAAGGTAATCGGCATCGATCTGGGTACGACGAACTCCTGCGTCGCGGTGATGGAGGGCGGCAAGCCCAAGGTCATCGAGAACAGCGAGGGCGACCGGACCACGCCGTCCATCGTCGCCTTCACCAAGGACGGTGATGCGCTGGTCGGCCAGGCTGCCAAGCGGCAGGCGGTGACCAACCCGGCGAATACGCTGTTTGCGGTCAAGCGCCTGATCGGTCGCAAGTTCAAGGACGACGTCGTGCAGCGGGACATAGGCATGGTCCCCTACAAGATCGTCGGCGCCGACAACGGTGACGCCTGGGTGGAGGCTGGTGGCAAGAAGATGGCCCCGCCGGAAATATCTGCGCGTGTGCTGATGAAGATGAAGAAGACGGCTGAGGACTACCTGGGTGAGGCGGTCACGGAGGCCGTCATCACCGTGCCGGCCTACTTCAATGACTCGCAGCGCCAGGCGACCAAGGACGCCGGCCGCATCGCCGGTCTGGACGTCAAGCGCATCATCAACGAGCCAACGGCTGCGGCGCTTGCCTATGGCATGGACAAGCAGCGGGGCGACCGCAAGATCGCGGTCTATGACCTCGGTGGCGGTACCTTCGACATCTCCATCATCGAGATCGCGGAGATCGACGGCGAGCACCAGTTCGAGGTGCTGGCGACCAATGGCGATACCTTCCTCGGTGGCGAGGACTTCGATCTGCGCGTGATCGAGTACCTGGCCGGCGAGTTCCAGAAGGAGAGCGGCGTGGACATCCGCCGTGATCCGCTGGCCATGCAGCGCCTGAAGGAAGCTGGCGAGAAGGCCAAGGTCGAGCTGTCTTCGCTGCAGCAGACCGAGGTCAACCTGCCCTATATCACCGCCGATGCAAGCGGCCCGAAGCACCTGAACATCCGCCTGACGCGCGCCAAGCTCGAGTCGCTGGTCGAGGACCTGGTGGAGCGCACCATCGTTCCGTCGAAGACTGCGCTCAAGGATGCCGGGCTCAAGGTCAGCGATATCGACGACGTGATCCTGGTCGGCGGCCAGACGCGCATGCCCAAGGTGCAGGAGGCAGTGCGCAACTTCTTCGGCAAGGAACCGCGCAAGGACGTCAATCCCGATGAGGCCGTGGCTGTCGGTGCCTCGATCCAGGCCGGTGTGCTCTCCGGTCAGGTCAAGGACGTGCTGCTGCTCGACGTGACCCCGCTGTCGCTGGGCATCGAGACCATGGGCAGCGT
>JAHDYM010000108.1 GCA_023383705.1 Gammaproteobacteria bacterium
GAAGAGGCGTACCACATCTGGGGCACCTCCTTCATGATGCAGTTCGGCGAGTTGCCGACCGGTGGTTACTTCTGGCGCCCGCCCTACATCAATCACGGCTCCTTCAGCTGCAAGTACGGCACCATCGCCTTCGGCCGCACGGATTCCGTGCTGTTCAACTATTTCCACTTCAACCCGTGGACGAACCCGGACGAGAACAAGGCGCGTGCTGCCGCCAACCTCTATCGCAAGCGGCCGCTGCTCTACAACTGGGTGGCGTCGGACGGGCACAACCATCCGCATGGTCCGCCCGATTTCGAGAACCCGGACTACCGGAACGATACGCAGGTGCGGCTGCTGCACGGCCAGCCGGTGGGCGGCCATGCGGGCAAGAAGCGTCCGAAGCCGGTCAGGTAGTGCGGCGGCGTTCCCTAGCGATTTTTTGCAGCTGTGATGAGCTGCTGGGCGCGTGCTGAAAGCTCGGCATCGCCGGCGCTGAGGCTGAGCGCCTTGCGGCCAAGGCTCTCCGCCTGCGCGAGGTTGCCTTCCTTCAGCCGGATGTTGCCGAGTTCGAGCCACAGCACCGGCTGGCGGGGTTCGATCCGTATCGCGCGCTCGATGGATGCAGCCGCCTGCGGGTAGCGGCCGGCGGCTGCATGGCTGCGGCTCTCGTTGAGCAGGGTCTGGCTGGCCGCACTCACGGGTGGAATGACCCGCACCGGCGCCGGCGGTGGTGCGGGTGGCGGGGACACGGGTGGTGCGGGTTCCGGTACCGGAGCCGGCGCCGGGGCTGGCGCAGGCACTGGCCGGGTTGCGGGAACCGGTGTTTTGGGTTCGGCGGGCTTTTTGCCAAGATCAGGCGGAACGCAGCCGCTGAGCGTGGCGATCAGCAGCAGCGCCGGCGCAATGGCCCGGGCAATGCTGCCTGGCCGCTTCAGTTGAGCAGATTCTTCAGCCATTCGATGCCACGCCTGGTGAGATCATCCGATTCCGGCACGCAGTCCGGCTTTTCGGGCAGGACCGTACCGGCAGGCAGCGGTACGCTGATGAGGTCGCCGCAGTCTGCGCGCGACATCATGCCCGTTTCGTAGTCGAAAGACACATCCACCAGGTCCTCGGCGGGAATGGCTTCGTAGCCCAGGTCGCCAAAACCGGCCACCAGTCGCGCCCACACCGGCAGCGCACCGGATGCGCCGCTGAGTCCGGTCGGCGAGTTGTCATCCGCGCCGACCCAGACCACGACCACGTGCTCATTGGTGAAGCCGGCGAACCAGCTGTCGCGCAAGTCATCCGAAGTACCGGTTTTTCCCGCGACGGCGAGGTCGGCGGGCAGCCAGCGTCTCGCCCCCCGGGCGGTGCCGCGGTCAACGACCTGCAGCATGCTGGTGGTCAGTTGCGCCACCGCCGAGGGGTCGGCGGCCCGGTCGATCTTCAGTTGATAGCGTTCGAGCGGCTTGCCGCCGACATCGAGCACGGCACGCACGGCCTTCAGTGGCACATGAAAGCCGCCATTGCCCAGGCTGTTGTAGACCTGTGCCACTTCCATCGGTGACAGGTCCACGGCACCGAGCAGCAGGGATGGCAGCGCCGGGGGTTTTCTGGTGACACCCAGCGACTTCAGCAGGCCGGCAACCTTGCGGGGTCCCACGTCCATGCCGATGCGCACGGTCGGTGTGTTCAGGGATTCGGCCAGCGCCCGCACGGCGGGTACCGGACCGCGATACAGGCGATCGTAGTTCTGCGGACTCCAGGTCTTGCCGGTATCGAGACGGATGCTCAGCGGGGCGTCATCGACAAGGGTGGCAGCGGTGTATCGGCCCGATTCGAAGCCGGCAAGAAACACCACCGGCTTGACCAGCGAGCCGATCGGGCGCTTTGCGTCGAGCGCGCGGTTGAAACCCTGCATGCGCGAGTTGCGACCACCGACGATTGCGACCACGTCGGGTGTCTGGGTGCCCGTCACCACGATCGCACCCTCGAGTGAGCCGGCCTTGCGCTTGCCGCTGGTCTCCAGTTGATCGAGGCCTTCCTTGAGACGTTGCTCGGCCAGCGCCTGGATGCGTGGATCGAGCGTGGTCATGATGCGCAGGCCGGCGTTGAGCAGGTCTTCTTCCTTGTAGTCTGCGCGCAGTTCGCGGCGCACCAGGTCCATGAAACCGGGGTTATAGCTCGCAAAGGTAGTGGCCTTGCCGCGCACACCGAGCTCGCGCTGCTTCGCCTTGCCGGCTTCGGCTGCGGAGATGAGCCCGAACTCCGCCATCAGGTCCAGTACCATGTCGCGGCGTCTGCGCGTCCGCTCCGGCTGGCGCCGCGGGTCGTACCAGGAGGGGCCGCGGACCACCGCGACCAGCAGCGCTGTTTCCTGCGGTTCGAGTTCGGTCAGCGGTTTGCCGAAGTAGAACTGGCTGGCGAGACCGAAACCGTGGATCGCCCGGTCGCCGGCCTGGCCGAGATAGATCTCGTTGACGTAGGCGTTGAGCAGGTCCGGTTTGTCGAAGTGCAGTTCCAGCAGGATGGACATCAGCGCTTCGCGCAGCTTGCGGGTCAGCGTGCGGCTGTTGTCCAGGAAGTAGCTGCGCACCAGTTGCTGGGTGAGCGTGCTGCCGCCCTGTTCGATGCCACCGGCGCGGATGTTCGCCCACATGGCGCGCGCGATTGCGCGCAGCGAGATGCCACCGTGCCGGTCGAAGTCACGGTCTTCGACGATCTTGAGCGACTCGAGCAGCAGTTCCGGGACCTGGTCGGGACCCAGCACGATGCGGTCCTCGCCATGTGCCGTGAAGATATTGCCGATGAAGGGCGGGTCCAGGCGCAGCAGTGGCAGGTCGCGGCCGCGCTCGTCGGTCATTGCGACGATCCCGCCAGCGCCAAAGCTGATCGTGGCCTTCTGTGCGGGCTGTGCGCCATCCCAGAACTGGAAGGGGCGGGTCATCAAGACGATACGGCCGGTCAGGCGCGCATAGGTGCCCTGGGTCTTTATGCTGGTGGCTGGCGAATATCCGAGGGCGCCCAGTTCGCGCTGGAGTTCGTCAGCGCTGAGCCGCAGCCCGGCGTAGAGTTCCAGCGGCCGCGCGTAGACCTGTGCCGGCAGGTCCCAGCGCCGGCCCTCGAACTGGCTCACGATCTGGCGGTCGAGCAACCAGATCCAGAGCGCGAAGGCCGCGACCAGCAGCGCGGCGAACCCTGCCAGGCCGTAAATCATGCGGCGGCTCAGGTACTGGCGCAGGTTTTTCCGGGAACGTCGAGCCATGGTCTATCTTAACTGCTGAAGTCAGGCCAAATAAGCCAAACCCGGCACCCAGAAAAAAGCCCCGGCGGGCGGGGCTTTCCTGATCAGTGTGATTGGGGAGGTGTCAGCAGTTCAGGCTGCGGCGCCTCAGGAGACCCAGGCCGCCGAGGGCGCTGCCGAAGAGCCACACGGCAGCAGGTACAGGGATGGCAGTCAGGTTGAGTACCCCGGAGTAGCTGCCACCGAAGGCGCCCGTGGCATCACCACGAATCTGCAATACATAGCTGCCGGGACCGAGAACGATGGGATTCAGAACCGTGTAGCTGACGTTGGCTGCCGTCACTGTGGTGCCCCAGACGGCAAGGCAACCACCTGGGCAGGCGCCCAGCGCGCCGCCCGTATAACCCGGGGGCAGGGCAAACAGGCGCGCCTGCAGACTGGTGATCTCAAGCGAACCCGGGATGCTGATCGAGGATGTCACCGAGTTCGACCCGGCGCCAACCGGAATCGTGAAAATGAAGTCGTCGTAGAAACCGTAACTGGTCGCTGCCGCCGGGGCGGCAAAGTTCAGTGTGGGCGCGGTGAAGGTATTGCCGTAAAAATCCGAACCCGGCACGGGCAGGACGGTGTTGGCACCGCCACCCGCGGTCACGTTGATGGCGCCGTTATAGGTGGTCGAGTAACTCAGCGGCATCGCCTGGGCGCTGCCGATATGAAACATGGAAATCGCGACAAGCGCGCCGATCGACAGCCTGGAAAATTTCATGTTCGTGCCCCCACGTCGTTTTCATTACAGCCCGGAGCACGTGTTGATAACGCCCCCGACTTTATGTTTCTTGGCTCCAAGCCTAGACCATGTCCAGGCGGGAAGGCAAAGCATTTTTTTTGGCATTCAGCCATTCAGGAGCGGTTTGTCATAACGCGTCCCGGGCTGGACCCGGGGCCACAATCAAACAACGCCTTGAGGGCTGGCCAAATAAGCCAAATAAGCCAAACCCGGCACCGGCGGTGGCACCGGCGGTCCACCGGCGGTCCTTAGCTGAACTCCAGCAGTTCGATGATGTTGCCGTCGGGGTCGCGTCCGTAGCAGACAAAGCCGCCTTCCTGTGCCTGTGGTGGGGCATGAAAGCGCATGCCGGCAGCCAGCAGCCGCTGGTACTCATGCTGGCAGTCCTTTACCGCCACGCAGATGTGCGTGATGCCGTGGTCGCAGGCGGGCCGGTCGGGGTTGCCCGGCTGCGGCCTGGGTGAACTGAACTCGAAGATCTCGAGGAAGCTGTCGCCGAGCTTCAACAGCACGGCACGGGCAGCCGAGTCCTTGAGGCCGGTAAGCGCATCGGCGGCGGCGATGCCGACCGGCCAGCCAAACTCGCGCACCGTTTCACAACCGAGCAGCCCCTTGTAGAAGCGCAGTGCGCGCTCCATGTCGGGCGTGGAAATGGCAGCGTGGTGGAAGCCCTGCAGCATGGATGTGTTCTCCTTCAGGCGATGCCGGTGCGACACAAGCATATAATCATTCCGCTTCCCGTTCTGGCCGCTGCGCAGAGGATGTAGACCTCATGAAGAAAACACTGCGTGTCCTTGTGGTTTCCTTGGGTGTGCTGTTGCTCTCCGGTTGCGGGTACAACGCGATCCAGAGTGGTGACGAAGGCGTGAAGGCGGCCTGGGCGGAGGTGCTGAACCAGTACCAGCGTCGCTCCGACCTGATCCCGAACCTGGTGCGTACCGTGCAGGGTTTCGCGCAACAGGAGCGCGAGGTGCTGGTCCAGGTGACCGAGGCGCGTTCGCGCGTCGGCGCCATCCAGGCCACGCCGGAGACGCTCGACGATCCGCAGGCTTTCGCGAATTTCCAGGCTGCACAGGGCGAGCTGAGCAGCGCGTTGTCGCGATTGCTGGTGGTGGTCGAGCGTTATCCGGAACTGAAATCAGACCAGAATTTCCGTGACCTGCAGGCCCAGCTCGAAGGTACGGAAAACCGCATCACGGTGGCCCGCAACCGCTTCATCGAGGCGACCCGCGAGTACAACACGCTGGTTCGCTCTTTCCCCAGCAACCTGACCGCGATGCTGTTCGGTCACAAGGTCAAGCCGACCTTCACGGTGAGCAACGAGGCGGAGATCAGCAAGCCACCCGAAGTGAACTTCGGCGCCACGGACTGACGTCTCGCCCGTGGCGACGGCTCTCCCTGCCAGGCTGCGCGCGTGCCTGCTGCTGTATCTGCTGGCGGCGCAGTGCGCGGTCGCGGCCGTGTTGCCGGTGCCTGCGCCCAGCGGGCGGGTGGTCGATAACACCGCAACGCTCTCCGCAGCGGAGCAGGCCGGGCTGGTCGCGAAACTCGCGGCGCTGGAACACCGCAAGGGCAGCCAGATCGTCGTCCTGCTCGTGCCGACGACCCGGCCGGAATCGATCGAGCAGTTTTCGATGCGTGTCGTCGAGACCTGGAAGCCCGGCCGCAAGGGCATCGATGACGGCGTGCTGTTGCTCATCGCCAAGGACGATCGCGAGGTCCGCATCGAGGTCGGTTACGGCCTGGAAGGTGCGATTCCGGATGCCACCGCCAACCGGATCATCGATGAATTCATCCTGCCGCGGTTCAGGGACGGGGATTTTGCCGGTGGAATCGCCGCCGGCGTGGACCGGTTGATCGGCCTCGTCGAGGGCGAAGCACTGCCGCCTGCAAGCCGGCAACCAGCCGGCAGTTTCATGGATGTATTGCCGGTGGTGCTGTTCGTGAGCGTCATGGCTGGCGCGGTCCTGCGCCGCGCGCTCGGCCAGTTGCCCGGGGCTGCCGTGACCGGTCTGCTGGTCAGCGGACTGACCTGGCTGCTGGCGGGCGCGCTCGGCCTGGCGCTGTTCATGGGGATCGTCGGTTTCCTGCTCGGCCTCGCGCCAGCAGGCCGCGCCGGACGCTGGGCCAGTCACGCGCGCGGCGGTTTCGGCGGCGGCTTCGGGGGTGGTCGCGGCGGTGGCTTCAGTGGTGGCGGTGGCGGTTTTGGCGGCGGCGGGGCCTCGGGCCGCTGGTAGGCAAGCGCTGATGTTGCAACGCTGGTTCAGTCATCTCGTCACCACCCATTTCACGCTGCGGCGCTGCTTTCCTCCGCAGTTGCTGGCTGACATCGACGCCGCGATCAGCGCTTCCGAGCAGACGCACCAGGCGGAGATCCGCTTTGCCATCGAGACGGCCTTGCCCATCGCCCACCTGTGGCGCGGCGCAAGCTGCCGGGAGCGCGCCCGGGAGATCTTCGGCCAGCTCGGCATGGCCAGTACGGCCGGCCACAACGGCATACTGGTCTACGTGTTGCTCGCCGAGCGCGCGATAGAGATCGTTGCCGACTCCGGTTTCGACGACAAGGTACCCGGGCCGGTGTGGGAAGATATCTGCGTGCAGATCGGGGCTGCTTTCAGGAACGACGACTACGGACCCGGAGCCTTGCAGGCCATCCGGCGGCTCAATGAGCTGGCCGCAGCGTGCTTCCCGGCCGGTACCGATGACCGTAACGAGCTTCCCAACCAGCCGGTGCTGCTGTGAGACCGGGCAGGTCTGCGTTTGCGGAGAGTCTCAGAAGATCTCGGCCAGTATGATGAAGCGGATGATGCCGGCCAGGGCGGCGATCGCGAGTACCGCGATGATGCCAATCTCGATATAGCGGCCCAGGTTGCTGGATTTGGTCATGGGAACCTCCGGATACGGACAGGCGTGAAAACTTTAAGCTATTTTCGCAGGCTGTGCGCGGGTAAATGCAGGCCGCGGCGGGAGACCATGCATTGCGCGGGCCTGGTCCTGCTGCTGTTGTCCGCCGCCGGGCTTTCGCCGGCCGCTGCGGCTGATCATGACTCCCTGGCCGGGATGGTCAGGCAGGCAGCGGCGGGTCATCCCGGCGACGCGGGCTTGCTGCTGGTCGATACCGGCAGCGAGGCCTTGTCCGAGCGCGATGCGCTGATCGATGCGGCGACCCGCACCATCGATGCCCAGTACTACATCTGGAATCCGGACGCCTCGGGGCGCTACCTGGCCGGACGGCTGCTGGTGGCGGCTGAACGCGGGGTGCGGGTGCGTATCCTGCTGGACGACATCAATATCGCCGGTCGCGATGCCGCGCTGGCGGCCCTCGCCGCGCATCCGCGTATCGAGGTCCGGGTCTACAACCCGGCTGCTGCACGCTCGGGGCTTCGTCGCCTGTGGGGTTTTGCCCGCGAGTTCAGCCGGCTCAACCGGCGGATGCACAACAAGGCATTCATTGTCGACGGGGCGGTTGCCATCGTCGGTGGCCGCAATATCGGCAACGAATACTTCGATCTCGATCCGGCCATGAACTTCCGTGACCGGGAGGTGCTGGTGGCAGGAGCGGTGGTTGCCGGCGTGGCCGACGGATTCGAGGCATTCTGGACGAGCCGCTGGACCTGGCAGATGAGCTCGCTGGCTGGCAGTGCCCCCCGTCCGGGGGAAATTGCCGGGGCGCGTGCGCGACTCGATGCGGCCGGGGCCGAGCTGGAAGCGCTGGGCCATGTACCGCCTGCAGTGCGGGCAGATTCCGGCAGCTATGCAGGCGGGCTGCTGTCCCGGCTGATCTGGGCGCCGGCGCGGCTGGTTATCGATCTGCCACCGGATGGCGACGGGAAAATGGCCGATTCCTCGCAGCCGCAGGCGGTTGCACAGGCGCTGAACGGGCTGGCCGGATCGGCGCAGCGCGAGATCCTGCTGGAATCAGCCTATCTGATACTCGATGCCGGCACCCTTGCGGAAGCCCGGCGGCTCACCGCGCGTGGAGTTGGTATCCGTGCCCTGACCAATTCGCTGGCCTCCAACGACCTGGTCACCAATCACTCCGGCTATGCGCGC
>JAHDYM010000109.1 GCA_023383705.1 Gammaproteobacteria bacterium
TTGACTTCATGAAGATTTGAAATATTGTTCGCCCCGAAACGGGCCCGCAGCCCTGATACAGGATCCTGCACGATGAGCAAACGCGAAGCCGAATCCCCCGACATTGCCTGGGAAAGCCCCGAAGAAACCGACGCCGAGGACACCGGCAACGAATTCAGCAATGGCCCCGCCGGGGCCGCCGTCCGCCTGGGTTTCCACCTCGAGGCGGCACGCAAGATCGAGCAGGCACGCGAGCGCCGGGCGCTGCGCGCCGCCCTCGAGGACTTCGACGACTACGTCGTCTGACGCATCCCGCAGGCAGCACCGGACCCCGTTCGCAGGTCCGGCTGCCAGCCATTTCCGGCCCTGTGCCTCATTCGCCGGTCCCGGCGCACCAGCCATGTCCTGAACTGTGAACTCGCGCATTACTTAATACCGACCGTTGCCGATACTTCAGCTGATCCAGGAGAACTCGCTGGCGCTGATGCATGGCTGGCGCAGGCACCTGTACGAGGGAATGCGCCAGACAATGAATCTTGATCCGCTCATCGCCTTGAACAGCGCACCGGGCATCGAGGCCATCCCGCAATATGAAGGCTCGATCGGCTGGTTGGCGACCAGCATCGGCTTCCTCGCCGCGCTGTCACTATTGCCTACCGTGGAACGCGTGGCTGCCGCACGCACTGTCGATGTGCGCCGGTCATGGATCCTCGCGGGTGCAGCCTCCATGGCAATCGGCGTCTGCGCCATGTTCTACAGCGCCCTGTTTGGCACGACCATGCCGATTCCGGCCACCATGCACATACCAAGTGTCGTGCTGGCGCCGCTGCCCGGCATCCTGCCATTCATTTTCATGATCCATCTGATCGGGGTCCCGGCAGTGAACGGGTGGCGACTGCACCTCGCCGCGGCGCTGTGCTCCGTGGGACTGAGCGGCATGCACTTTGCAGTGCTGCTGTCGCTCGGACTTGATGCCACCATCGTCATCGATCCCAACACCGTGCTCATCCCGTTGCTGATCGGTTACGTGGGAACCATGGTCGGCTTTTATGCCTATTTCGGCCTGGCGGGGAAGCGCACCGGTTCATTGCTGCGCAAATTGCTGGGCTCGGCGCTGATCACCTACAGCACGATCGGCAGCCACTTCTCCGCCATGGGACAAACGCGCTTCTTTACCCGGACTCCGATGAGCGATTACATGCCGGTGATACACCCGGACATCCTGCCGGTCATCGTGATCCTGGTATCGGTCATTGTCTGCCTGCTGTGGATCGGCGGCATGGTCGATGCACGCGTTTCCAGCGCGATTATCGGCATGGAAGAAAGCGAAGAGCGCAGCCGTGCGGTCATCGACAGCATGCTCGATGCCCATATCACCGCTGACAGCTCGGGATTGATCCGGACCATGAATCCTGCAGCAGAACGACTGTTCGGCTATACGCTTGCCGAGGCTCTCGGCCAGCCGGTCACGCTGCTCGTCGCACCGGCACACCACGGGGCCAGCAACGTCGACGCCATGCATGCGGCGCTCAATCGCGCCGGTGGGCTGGCCGCGCAGGCGCGGCAGTACGACGACGCAGGACGCCACAAGAGCGGCAGGACATTCCCTGTCGAGGTCGTTACCTGCGGGCTGACGACAAGTCGCGGCATGTACTTCAGCGCTATCGTCCGCGACCTCAGCGCCCAGCGGGAAGCAGAGGCCGAGCTCAGACTGCTGGGCGGGGCCATCGAAACCTCCACCGAGGGTGTCTGCATTACCGATGCCAGCGGCCACATCGCCTATGTCAACCGCAGCTGGGAACAGCGCCTGTCGATTCCGCGCGCCGCAATAATCGGCAAACGGATATACGCCCTGCAGAAAAATCTTGCCGATCAGGTAGAGAGCCACAAGACCTTCCAGAAGGCATCGCTCAATGACGGTTCGTGGCAGGGCTATCTGGTCAGTGAAATGCCGGATGGGCGCCGGCTGAGGGAAGACGTGACAGTCGCCCCCATGCACCGGCCCGACGGCACGGTCAGCCACTATGTCTCCACCTGGCGCGACGTCTCCGAGAAACTGGAAATGGAGCAGCTGCTGCTGCGCGGTCAGAAGCTGGAAGCGGTTGGCCAGCTCGCCGCCGGCATCGCCCACGAGATCAACACACCAATCCAGTTCGTCAGCGACAACATCCGCTTCCTCAAGGACTCCTTCAAGGATCTGGCCACACTGATCGAACGGCTCAACAGTCTCGGCAGCAAGGCTGCCGATGGCCGCATCCCTGCCACCGAGATAAACAAGGTACTGCAGGACGCCGACGCCGACTACCTGCTCGCCGAAGCACCCAGGGCCATCGATCAGTCACTCGATGGCGTCGATCGTGTCGCCAGGATCGTCCGCGCGATGAAGGACTTCTCCCATCCCGCCACCGAGCGCACGCCGCTCGATATCAACCGCGCCATGGCCAGCACCGCCACCGTCGCCTCCAACGAGTGGAAGTATGTCGCCGAGCTGCGCACCGATTTCGACCCCGACCTGCCCCAGGTCCCGGTCATGCCCGGTGACTTCAACCAGGTCATCCTCAACATGATCGTCAATGCCGCGCACGCCATCGGCGATGTCGTCGGCGACGGCGCCAACGGCCGCGGCATCATTACCCTCGCCACCCGCCGCGTCGATGACTGGGCCGAAATCCGCATCAGCGACACCGGTTGCGGCATGACCCCGGAAATCGCCGCCCGCATCTTCGATCCCTTCTTCACCACCAAGGCGGTCGGCAAGGGCACCGGTCAGGGCCTCGCCATCACCCACAACGTCGTCGTCGACAAGCACGGCGGAACCATCCGGGTCGAGTCAAAACCCGGTGCCGGTACCACCTTCATCATCAGACTGCCGCTTGATACGGCTGTTGCCCAACCGCATGCCGATGACGGCATTCAGGCAGCATGAGCGGGCCACATATGGAGAAGCAACGCATGACCCGTATCCTGTTTGTCGATGACGAACCGAACATTCGCGAAGGCATGCGCCGCATGTTGCGCAGCATGCGCAACGAATGGGAAATGGAATTTGCGGAGAGCGGTGAGACGGCTCTCGCCACCATCGAGCAGTGGCGTGCGCTTGAGAAACCCTTCGATGTGGTCGTGTCCGACATGCGCATGCCGGGCATGGATGGTGCGGACCTGCTGGCAAGGGTCAAGGATATGTCGCCGGACAGCGTAAGGCTGATCCTCTCCGGCCATTCCGATACGGCTTCCATCATGAAGACGGTCGGCAATACCCACCAGTACCTCAACAAGCCCTGCGATCCCGATCTGCTGAAGCGCACCATCAAGCGGGCTTTCGCCCTGCGTCTGCTGCTGCGTGACGAACACCTGCAGAAGGTCGTTGGCCAGATCGGCAGCCTGCCCAGCCTGCCCGTGGTCTATCAGGAAGTCATGACCTGCCTGCAGAATCCCAACGCCTCGCTGAGCGATGTAGGCAAGGTGATCGCGAAGGACGTGGGCATGACCGCAACCCTGCTCAAACTGGTCAGTTCGGCATTTTTCGGCCTGTCCAAGCCGGTCAGCACCGTGGAGCGCGCCGTGTCCTTCATCGGTCTGGACACCTTGGTCGCCCTGGTGCTCGGCCAGGGCATCTTCAAGGAAGCGCCGCCAATCAGCGTGCCCGGCTTCAGCCTGGAAAAGCTCTGGCATCACAGCCTGGAAACGGCAGCGGCGGCCCGCCTTATCGCCGGCGAGCAGGGACTGGACAAGGTGGCCCTTGACGATGCCTTTCTGGCCGGCATGCTGCATGACATCGGCAAGCTGGTGCTCGCCCAGTCGATGCCGGACGTTTACGGCGTGGTACTGCGGGATGCCGGTGTCGGCTTTACCGCCGCAACCGAATATCAGCGACTGCAAACCACGCACGCAGACGTAGGCGCCTATCTGCTCGGCCTGTGGGGGCTCACGGATGCTGTCGTCGAGGCAGTGGCCTTCCATGAGAATCCCGGTGATGCACCGACACAGGTGCTCGGGCTGCCGGTGATCATCCACTGCGCCGACCGGCTGGCGAGATTCCCGGACCAGACCAATCCGGCTCACGAACAACTGTCACTCGACAAGCGCTGCCTGGACGGATTCGGCGTACGCGAACACTGGCCAGCGTGGCAGGCCGCATGGCTCGCACATCTTGCCGGAGCGGACAAATGAGCCGCAGGATTCTCTTCGTCGATGACGAACCCAACATTCTCGAGGGTATACGCCGCCAGCTGCGCAAGCATTTCGAAATCGACACTGCGACCAGCGCCGAGGATGGCCTGAAGGCGTTATCCGAGAACGGGCCCTATGCAGTGGTCGTCTCCGACATGCGCATGCCACACATGAATGGCTCACAGTTTCTCACCAGGGTGCGCGCCATCAGTCCGGATTCGGTGCGCATGATCCTGTCTGGCCAGGCGGACCTGGAATCAACCATCGCGGCCGTCAACGATGGGCACATCTTCCGGTTTCTGACCAAGCCCTGTTCGGCAGAGCAGCTGACCGAGACGGTGGCGGCCGGACTGCGCCAGTACGAACTCATCAATGCCGAAAAGGATCTGCTGGAAAAGACCCTGAGCGGTGTCGTGCGGATTCTGACCGAGATTCTCGGCATGACAAATCCGGGCGCCTATAGCCGGGCCGCGCGCATCCAGCGCTATACCGAGGGCCTGACTACTGCACTGGGGCTGCCGCTGATCTGGGAACTCCGGCTTGCCAGCATGCTGTCGCAGCTCGGTTTCGTTGCCCTGCCGTCGGACACGCTCACCAAGGTCTATGCCGGGCAAAAACTGTCAGCGGATGAACAGGCCATGTATGCCACACATCCCGAGATGGCCGGCAAGTTGCTGGCCGGCGTCCCCCGCCTCGAAACAGTCGCGGAAATCGTTGCCGGACAGGCGACACGTCTGGATCCGGCCAAAATGCCGGCGGACCTGGCTGCCTGGGATACCAAATCGCTGGGCATGTTGCTGTTGCGTACCGCCAGCGAACTCGACGAGTTGCTCTCCGCCGGCCTGAAGCCGCCGGAAGCCATCGAGAAACTCAAGGCGCCGAAACACGAGCTGCCGGCATCAATACTGCAAGGGCTGGCGAAGATGCCGCTTGAAAGCAGTCACACCGTCGCACGCATGGTCAGTCTGGCGCAACTGGCGCCGGGCATGATTCTCGACCAGGACGTGATGAGCAGCAAAGGTATCCGGCTGATACCCAAGGGCCAGGAAGTCACGCGCACGATGCTCGAACGGCTGCACAGCGTGGCCGCCGGCATCGGCATTGTCGAGCCGCTGCGCGTATACGTCACGCTCTAGCCGGTTACAGACCCCCGCGATACCGAGCAGAAGATGGAGAATGCGATGAACCCCGGAAACAAGCCACCCGTCATACTGTTGCTGGATGATGAGCCCAATATTACGGCGGGACTCAAGCGCGCCCTGCACCAGGAGCCATGGAACATTCTCACGGCAGCAACAGTGGCCGGCGCCTTCGACCTCATGATGCGGGAACCGGTCGATGTCATCGTCTCCGACGAACGCATGCCCGGCATGTCCGGCTCGCAGTTCCTGGCCGAAGTACGCAGGAAATATCCGAACACCATACGCATGATCCTCTCGGGTCAGGCCGACCTCGAGGCTGCCGTGCGCGCGATCAACGAGGGCGAGGTCTATCGTTTCCTGCTCAAGCCGTGCAATCCCGCCGACCTGCGCATCACCATCCGCCAGGCGCTCGAACACAAGCAACTGGTGGAACTGAGCCGGAAACTGCTGCGTGAGTACGAGAAAAAGCAGGCGATTCTGGATGAACTCGAGCGCGCCAATCCCGGCATCACGCGGATAGACACCGATGAAAGCGGTGCCATCTGCCTTGACGATGAAGACCAGGAGATGGCAACCGATCTCGCCGACCTGCTCCGGGAGATGCAGACCTACGTCAACTGAGCGGCTGACGCACTCCTACCCCACCAGCCGACGTGGCTGCAGCAGCTTGGCGATCAGGGCCGTGCCAGCCGGTCTGTTGCGGGAAACACCCCCAGGCACTGGCACTCCGCCCGACACCCCTCATGCGGGAGTGCGGTGCGGCTCCTCGACTTCCACGTAAACAACCGGGATGTGCTTGCGTTCGGCATAGGCCGCCGCGAGTTGCGTGGCAAGCTCGGCATCCATGGGCGCGCAATCGACCAGCGTGCGGAAGGACCAGGTCTGGGTGCGTATCGCACCCCCGAAGACGCGTTCGATGGTGGCAAAGGTCGCCGGCGAACCGCGCTTGTGCTGGCAGTACACGCGCAGGAAGTCACCGCCCTCGCAGGTCGCGTCGTGGTCCCGGATCACCTGCACGCTCATATCCCTGGCTCCGCTTTCAAGACAGGATAGTTGAAGCAAGGGCCGTGCCATCGGGCTGCTGCTGCGGAAAACGGCCGGAAATGGCCGGGAGCAGCCGGCTTATGTGAAAGCCGCTGACAAAAATTGTCACTCAGTGACGCAAAAAGTGTCCACTGGACACCTGCCCGGGATCTGCCTCAGGGCATGCGCAAGCGGCCGCCACCGCCGCCACCGAGTCCGCCGCCGGGGAAACCACCGGCATCCGGCACGATCAGCGAGGAGGCCTGCTCGCGGCGCATTTCCTCGACCTTCTGCATGGTTTCCATCAGCGACTGGTTGGCGGCTTCGGCAAACTTTTCCAGCGCCTCGGCCAGCGTGGTGGCCTGGATCTCGAAACTCAGCGGCAGCGCACCCATGCGCGACATGAGCTGGGTCTGGCCGATATAGAGCACCGGCCGGGAAGCATCGGGCTGGCCGAGCTTGTCGACCGGGCTGAGCCGCTGGATGGTGCCGACCCGACGGTCGGTGAAAACCTCCTCGTGATAGAGGTCGGCCTCGTCCATCTTGAGTTCCAGCTGCAGGCGTTCGTCGGACATGAGCGTGATTCCGGTTAATTACTGCCGCCTAGGATAGCAGCCGGGAGCAGAATAGCGGTCGCAGAATGGCCAACGACACCGCCGGATGGAGCAGACAGGACCGTGAATCAGCAGGCAGCCCCCGAAACCACCGCCAGCCTCGCCTACCAGGAGCTGTCCCCCAACGACATCCTGGCCTCGGTGGACAGCATCGGCCTGCGCTGCGACGGGCGGCTGCTGACCCTGAACAGTTACGAGAACCGCGTGTACAGGCTGGGCATCGAGGGCGGCCCGCCGGTGGTGGCGAAGTTTTATCGCCCCGGCCGCTGGAGCGATGCGGCGATCGGCGAGGAACACGCCTTCACCACTGAACTGGCCGCCCAGGAAATCCCGGTGGCCGCGCCGCTGGCCGATGCCCGCGGCCGTACCCTGCACCGGCACAAGGCCTTCCGCTTTGCGGTCTATCCCTGCTTCGGCGGCCGCGCGCCCGAGCTCGACGATCACCAGTTGCTGCGCCAGCTGGGCCGCTTCGTCGCGCGCATCCACCGCTGCGGCCAGCAGGCTGATTTCCGCCACCGGCCACGGCTGGACATCCAGTCCTTCGGCATTGCCTCCCGCGACTACCTGCTCGGGGCGGGCTTCATTCCGGACGAGGTCCGCCCGGCCTACGAGAGCGTGTGCCATGCGGCACTGGAACGCATCGGCCACTGCCACGAGCGGGCCGGCGCACCGCGGCAGCTGCGGCTGCACGGCGATTTCCACCCCGGCAATGTGCTGGTGCTGGACGGCGTGGCGCACATCGTCGACTTCGACGACACCTGCACGGGACCTGCCATCCAGGACCTGTGGATGTTCCTGTCCGGCGACCGCAACGAGCAGACCCCGCAGCTCGCCGAACTGCTGGCCGGCTACACGGAGTTCCGCGACTTCGATGCGGCCGAGCTGAACCTGATCGAGGCGCTGCGCACCCTGCGCATCATGCATTACGCGGCCTGGCTGGCCCGGCGCCAGGACGACCCGGCCTTCGCCATCGCCTTCCCGTGGTTCAACGGCCAGCGCTACTGGGACGAGCACGTGCTGGCCCTGCGCGAGCAGATCGCGCTGATGGACGAGGAGCCGCTGGCCTGGGAATGCG
>JAHDYM010000110.1 GCA_023383705.1 Gammaproteobacteria bacterium
CAAAAACCCGTACAAGCCCCGCTTCACGCGGGGTTTTTTTTTGCGTCATAGTCGCAACTTCGGCTCAGCCCAGGCAGCACCACCAGAATGCTCAAGTGCGAGAAACTCGACATCAGCGTCGCGGGAAGAAGCCTCGTCCGCAAACTCTCGCTGGAACTGCAGCAGGGCGAGGTGGTCTGCATGCTGGGTCCGAACGGGGTCGGCAAGACGCTGACCCTGCATACGCTGGCCGGGTTGATGCCGCCGGCCAGCGGGACCGTCAGGCTGGACGGCGCGGATATCGGCACACTGGGCCGCCGCCAGATTGCGCGGCAGCTCGGGCTGCTCTTGCAGGACGACGCCGAGAGTTTCCCGGCCACGGTCGGCGACACGGTCCTGATGGGTCGTCACCCCTATCTGGGCCCGCTGGCCAGCCCGTCTGCGGCTGATCGTGCACTCGCGGACCAGGCGCTGGCAGCGATGGATCTGGGCGGATTCCGCGACCGCATCGTGGCGACACTGTCCGGTGGCGAACGCCGTCGCGTCGCAATCGCACGATTGCTGACGCAGGATCCCGCGGTTTTTCTGCTCGACGAGCCGGTCAACCACCTCGACCCCCGTCACCAGATCGCCACCCTGAAGATATTCAGGGCGCGGGCGGGCCAGGGCGCGGGCATCCTCATGAGCCTGCATGATCCGGCGCTGGCAATGCGCCATGCAGACCGCGCGTTGTTGCTGCACACCGATGGCAGCTGGCAGCTCGGCGACACGTCCGCAGTGCTTACGGCTGCCAACCTGGAACGACTTTTCAACACGCGCTACCAGCGTTTCGAGAGTCCGGGCAGCGCTGCGGTCCTGCTGCCGGGCTGAGGCCCGGATTTTTTCGGATTGACCGGCGGCGCACTGGCGCTTATCGTGCGCCCGTTCCTGCCGGTGCCCGAAGGTTTTCCAACCCGAGGGTTTAACGGGAAGTGCGGTAAGTCTGCGGGACGATAACCAGCAGACAAAGCCGCCGCTGCCCCCGCAACGGTAAGCGCAGGATCAGGGCGCATCACACAGCCACTGTGCATCTGCATGGGAAGGCGATGCACCCCGGAGGTTTTGAGCCAAACCTCCCCCGCGCGAGCCCGTATACCGGCCGGCAGGTGTCATCGGATCGTCAGGTCTCGGAGGGAGACTGTGCGACGGTACGAGCCCTGTCGGCTGCGCCCCGCAAGCGCTCTGCCTTGGCCTGTCCGTGCGATGTCGGCAGCGGCGCTCAGCCGCGGTTGGCAGCTTCCTTCGCTTTCTGACGCACAACAATCGCGCTCGGGTGTGAGCGCGCAGGGAGTATTTTGTGCGTACCATCAGCCTCGTTTCGTGCCTGCTCGCCACCATCACGGCCACCGCGACCGCCAGCGCCGCGGGCCGCCCGCCGGAAACCATCGTCGTCACTGCCTCCCGCATCCCGGTGCCACTGTCTGCGGTCGGCAGTTCCGTCACCGTCATCGAGCGCGAGCAGATCGAGCGCCGCGAGTCCGCCTTTGCCGTCGACCTGCTGCGCGATGTGCCGGGCGTTGCCATCAGCCAGTCCGGCAGCATCGGCTCGCAGACCCAGCTGCGCATGCGCGGCGCCGAGGCCAATCAGGTGCTGGTACTGATCGACGGCATCGAGGCCAACGATCCGGCCGGCAATGCCGAGTTTGCCTTCGAGAACCTGCGCACCTGGGACATCGACCGCATCGAGGTCGTGCGTGGTGCCCAGAGCGGCCTGTGGGGCAGCGATGCGCTGGCCGGGGTCATCAATGTGATCACACGGGGTGCGGATGAGGAAACGTCTGTCAGCGGTTTTGCCGAAGGCGGCGCCTTCGATACCTTCTCGGCCGGGACACGCATCGCCGGCACCCTGCTCGGCGCGCGCACCGGACTGTCGGTATCCCGCATCGACTCGGGCGGCTCCAACAGTTCACGCAGCGGCGGCGAGGATGATGGCTACCGGAACGACACGGCAAATCTGTCGCTGGCCATCAGTCCGGCCGACAATGTCGAACTCGAATTCAACGGACGCTACGCCGACATCCACAAGGAATTCGACAGCACCGACTGGCTGACCGGGCTGCCGGCCGACACAGCGGACGAAACCGACATGTCACTCGCTTATTTCGGCGTCCGCGGCACGCTGAGCCTGCTGGACCAGCGCTGGGTCCAGTCGCTGCGCGCCGGATGGACACGCAGCGATACCGACAACTCGAACGAGTTCGGCAGCAACGGCTCGACCGATGCCGACCGCCATGCGTTTTACTGGCAGTCCACGTATCACTTCACGCCGGCCAGCAGCGACTCGGCGGGCAACTCCCTGACGCTTGCCCTGGATCACGAGCGCGAAGATTTCAGCCAGCGCGGTACGGCAACCGTCTGGGGCGATCCCAATCAGGACCAGAGCGATCGCAACACCGCCCTCGTGGCCGAAGGGCTGTTCAGCCCCGTGGCGCGCGTATCGGTGTCACTCAGCCTCCGTCATGACGACAACAGCAACTTCGACAACATCAACACCTACCGGGCCACCACCGCCTGGACCGATGAAACGAGCGGTACACGGCTGCATGCGGCGATCGGCCGGGGGCAGAAGGCGCCGACATTCATCGAGCGATACGGCTACTTCCCTGGCCAGTTCACCGGCAACCCGGATCTCGATCCGGAGCGGTCCACCGCCTGGGAATTCGGTATCGACCAGGCGCTGCCAGCCGGCAACGCCAGCGTGAGCGCGACCTATTTTCACGAGGACCTGAAGGACGAGATTTACGGTTTTGCCTTCGATACGCAAAGCCTGCAGACCACGGCCGTCAACCTGCCGGGCACCAGCAAGCGCCGCGGCGTCGAACTGACAGCGATGGCGCAACCCGTGCCCGCACTGAAGCTCTCTGCCGCCTATACCTACACCGACGCCGCCGAACCGGATGCGATCACCGGTGATGAGGTACGCGAAATCCGGCGCCCACGGCACGCGGGTAGCCTGGGGGCAGACTGGACCACCCTGGACGGACGCCTTCAACTGAACGCCAACTTCAGCTACACGGGCACACGCAACGACGATTACTACCCGCCAACATTCATCAAGGAGGTCGTCGGACTGGGCGCCTACAAGCTGGTCAGTCTTGCCGCAAGCTGGCGCCTTGACGAATCAGTCCGCCTCTACACCCGTGTCGACAACCTGTTCGACACCTCCTACGAGGATGTCTATGGCTACAACACACCGGGCATCGGCGCCTACGCCGGCCTGCGCCTCGACTTTTGAGGGTGCGGGGCTGCGGCGCATCCGGTTACACTCGGTCGCGCCAGGGGAGGCGCCATGGGCAACCGGCTGACAAAGATCTACACGCGTACGGGCGATGACGGCAGCACCGGGCTCGGCACGGGCGAGCGGGTCCGCAAGGACTGCGCCCGGGTCGAGGCCTATGGCACGGTCGATGAGCTCAATTGCTGCATCGGCATCCTGCTGGCCTGCCCGGATCTGCCGGCCACCGTCAACGACAGCCTGCAGGCCATACAGCACCGGCTGTTCGATCTCGGTGGCGAGCTCGCGGTTCCCGGCCGCACGGTAATCCTGCCGGCGGACACCACCGAACTCGAGATCCTGCTGGATACCCTCAACGCCGACCTGCCGGCACTGAAGGATTTCATACTGCCCGGCGGGACAACCGCGGCAGCCCACTGCCACCTGGCGCGTGCGGTCTGCCGCCGGGCCGAACGGCGGTTGCTGAGCCTGCAGCAGGCCGAAGCGGTCAACCCGGAGGCACTGCGCTACCTGAACCGCCTGTCGGACCTGCTGTTCGTCATCTCGCGCGTGCTGTGCCGGAGCAGCGGTGGCACGGAGATCATCTGGAAAGCCCGCGGCAAATAGCAGCGCACACCTTCCGGTACCGGGATGGCGACCATCACCTCAGCAGACAACCCGCGTTTTCGCGAACTGGCAAAACTCCGGCAGTCCGGCCGCGAACGGCGCAAATCGGGCCTTGCGCTGCTGGAAGGCATCCACCTGGTCCAGGCCTGGCATGCGCATCGCGGCCTGCCGGAGCAACTGATCGTCAACGAAGACCGGCGCGGCGATACCGAAGTCACTGCGCTGCTCGCCGCACTCGCACCGCTGGAAGCCGTGACCTTCAGCGCGAAGCTGTTTGCCCGGCTGTCCTCGGTCGATACGCCCACCAGCGTCCTGGCCGTGATCAGGGCGCCCGTCCACAACCGCATCCCGGCGCAACCCGGTGCCTGCGTGATCCTCGAAGACATACAGGACCCGGGCAATCTCGGCTCGATACTGCGCTCGACCGCCGCTGCCGGGCTGCGCGAGGTCTACCTGTCGCGGCATTGTGCCGACGCCTGGTCGCAACGCGTGCTCAGGGCCGGCATGGGTGCCCACGCCCTGCTGGATATCTACGAGGGCATCGATCCCGGCGAACTGGCGCAGCGGCATCCTGGCCGGATCATCGCCACCCACCTGCACGCAAAGCAGTCCATTTTCCACACTGACCTGCAGGGCAGCATCGGCCTGGTATTTGGCAACGAAGGTGCCGGCCTGTCGCGGGCCGTGCTCGACGCGGCGACTGAAATCGTGGCCATCCCCATGCCGGGCGCGACCGAGTCGCTGAATATCGCCGCAGCGGCTGCCATATGCCTGTTCGAGCGGGTCCGACAGGGTACGATACGCACCCGGGATTAAGGCCCCGCAGAACGGGCCAGGAAGCACGGCGCATGGAACAGACCCACTTCGGCTTCGAGACGGTAGCCACCGCCGAAAAGTCCGGCCGCGTGCGCGCCGTGTTCGATTCCGTCGCACCCAATTACGACCTGATGAACGACCTGATGTCGGGTGGGCTGCACCGCTTGTGGAAACACTTCACGCTGGCGCGCACCGGCTTGCGGCCGGGCGACCGGGCGCTCGACGTGGCCGGTGGCACCGGCGACCTGTCGGCCGGCATGGCGCGGCAGGTCGGGCCGGACGGCCTCGTCCTGCACACCGACATCAATCGCGAGATGCTCGAAGTCGGCCGCCGCCGGCTGGTGGACCGCGGCATCGTCGGCAACACGCATTCACTGCAGGCCAATGCCGAGTGCCTGCCCTTTCGCGACGCGAGTTTTCACTGCGTGACGATCGGCTTCGGACTGCGGAACTGCACCGACAAGCCGGCAGCCCTGCGATCCATGGCGCGTGTGACACGGCCGGGCGGACGCGTGATGGTGCTGGAGTTCTCGAAGGCACTGAAGGCGCTCGAGCCTCTCTACGACCTGTATTCCTTCAAGATTTTGCCGGCACTCGGCGAACTGGTGGCAAAGGACGCGGCCAGCTACCGCTACCTGGCGGAGTCGATCCGCATGCATCCCGACCAGGAAACCCTGCGCGGGATGATGCAGGAGGCCGGTCTCGAGGATGTGCGCTATCACAACCTCAGCGGCGGCATCGTCGCCCTGCACATCGGCTACCGCTACTGACGGCCGGCACGCAGACCTGCATGGAACCGTTGTCAGCCATGGCCTTACGGCCACTCGAAAGCCTGATCAACCACGGCATCGCCGCTTCGCCCGAAGCCCTTGCGGTGGCGGCGGAACTGGACGGGATGTCGCTGGACCTGTACGTGGACGGCACACCCTTCGCACTGCGCATGGTCGTTGTGGATGGTGTCGTCCAGCTCAGCCCGCCGGATAGCGACCAGGCCGCCGGCAGCCAGACCACCGTCAGCCTGTCGGGCCCGCCAATCACCATGATGCGGCTGATGGCCGGCGATCCGCAGGCCTTGATCCGGGCCGGCGATATCCGGATCACGGGCCCGGCGGATACGGCTGACCGGTTCCGCGAACTGCTGCACCTGGCAAAACCGGATATCGAGACGGAACTGGGCCGGATCCTCGGCCAGTCCGCAGCCCATCAACTTGGCAGCTTCATGCGCGGCCTCGGCGACTTCAGCATGCGCGCCGGGGAAAAATTCGCCCAGCGCGTGAGCGAGCACCTCACTGTCGAGAAGAAGAGCCTGCTGACACAGGCCGAACTCGATGGCTTCCTCAAGGGCGTGGACACGCTGGCCAATGACGTCGAGCGTGCCGCGGCGCGCGTCGAGAGACTGCGGAAGCCCGGGGCATGAATCGCATCGAAATGCTGCGCCGCCTGGTGTCGATCCAGCGGGTACTGGTCAAGCACGGCCTGGATGAGCTGATCGGCAGCAGCCACATGCTCCGGCCGGCGCGTTTGCTGTTCAGGCTTTCGCCGCCGGGCTGGCGACGCCGGCAGCAGGACCAGCCAAGGGGCGTACGCATCCGGCTCGCCATCGAGGAACTCGGCCCGATATTCGTGAAGTTCGGGCAGTCCCTCTCCACGCGGCAGGACCTGCTGCCCGCCGACATCGGCCGCGAACTCACCCGCCTGCAGGATGAAGTGCCGCCGTTCCCGACGGAACAGGCGCTCGCCGAGATCGAGCGCAGCTTTGGCCGACCGGCCAGCGAGCTGTTCGCGAGTTTCGAGCATGCGCCGCTGGCGGCTGCTTCCATCGCCCAGGTACACGCGGCCCGCCTGCATGGCGGCGAGGACGTGGTGGTGAAAATCCTGAGGCCAGGCGTGCACGATCTGGTGCGCCGTGATCTCGAGCTCATGTACGCGCTGGCCCGGCTGGCCGAGCGCTGGTGGCCCGAGTCACGACGGTTGCGGCCGGTGGACATCGTCGCCGAGTACGAAAAGACCATCCTCAACGAGCTCGATTTGCTGCGCGAAGCCGCCAACGCAGCCCATCTGCGCCGCAACTGGCTGGGCTCGCCGCTGATCTATGTGCCGCAGGTCTACTTCGAGTACTGCCGCAAGTCGGTCATGGTCATGGAGCGCATACACGGCATTCCCATCGATGACATGGACGCACTGCAGGCCGCCGGCGTGAACATCCCGCGGCTGGCTGCCAACGGCGTGGAGATCTTTTTCACGCAGGTGTTTCGCGACAACTTTTTTCATGCCGACATGCACCCCGGCAATATCTTCGTCGACGCCACCAACCCGGAGTACCCGCGCTACGCGGCAGTGGACTTCGGCATCGTCGGCAGCCTGAGCGAGCGCGACAGCCGCTATTTGGCCGGCAACTTCATGGCTTTTTTCGAGCGCGACTACTATCGCGTCGCCAAGCTGCACGTCGATTCCGGCTGGGTGCCGGCCGGTACGCGGGTCGATGAACTCGAGGCAGCCGTGCGCACGGTCTGCGAGCCGATCTTCAGCAAGCCGCTGAAGGATATTTCCTTCGGCCAGGTGCTGCTGCAGCTGCTCAGCATCGCGCAGCGCTTCGATATGGTGGTGCAGACCCAACTGATCCTGCTGCAGAAGACGCTGGTGCAGGTCGAGGGCCTCGGGCGCGTACTCTACCCGGACCTGGATATCTGGCAGACCGGCAAGCCGGTACTCAAGGCCTGGATGCTCGAGCAGACCGGTCCGCGGGCCAGCCTGCGCCGGCTCCGGCGCGACTGGCCGGAGCTACGCCATGCGCTGGAGAAGCTGCCGCAGGTAGCCCGCAAGCTGGTCGATGAGACGCTGGAGGGAGGCGAAGCGGCGGCCGGGAAGAACGCGGTGGATCAGGAGCTCAGGCGCGCTGCCACCCGCTCCCGCTACCTGGTCGGGGTCGGTGCCGCCCTGCTGATCAGCGCCACGCTGTGGCTGGGACTGCTCGGCGAGCCGCGCTGGCTCGGCTGGGTGGCTGGCGGCGCCGGACTGCTAAGTCTCTGGTCAGCAAGGCCAAAAATATAGCAACTGTCAATACAGTGGCGATATAAAACCAGCAATTCAGGCGATCCAGGTGCCGAATCACCCAATGGCCGTCACGCCCGCCGCCGCGTGCCGGGCCAAACCAGCAGTTACTGAACAAACGTGCAGGAATCCGTGCTGGCGGGTGGGCGGTCCACAGGGGCAATCTGCGTACAACGCCAGGCACCTGGCCCCATAGAGACAGGCAGTGGATTATCTCTATTCGTTGTACGATGCCCTCGTCAGCATCAACGTCCCGA
>JAHDYM010000111.1 GCA_023383705.1 Gammaproteobacteria bacterium
GCGCTCGACAAGAAGCTGCGCGAGCAGACGCAGTTCGAGCTGCTCGGCATCCAGGAGCGCCTCGGTGTCACCTTCATCGTGGTGACCCACGACCAGGAGGAGGCGATGACGCTGGCGAGCCGCATCGGCGTGATGAACCGCGGCGAGATCGTCCAGGTGGGCACGCCTTCCGACATCTACGAATTTCCCACATCGCGTTTCGTGGCGGATTTCATCGGCTCTGTGAACATGTTTGCCGGGCGGCTCGTCGAGGACGAGCCGGACCATGTGCGCATCCAGTCGGATGAGCTCGGTGCCCACGTCTATGTCGACCACGGCATCAGTTCCGCGCCGGATGCGACGGTGTGGACGGCGATCCGTCCCGAGAAGATCAATATCGCCCGGGAACAGCCGCCGCCCGGCGACAACGTCGTGCATGGCGTCGTCAGGGAGATCGCCTACATGGGCGACATGTCGATGTACCTGGTGCAGATCGACAGCGGCCGGATGCTGCGGGTGACCCGCCCGAACATCGTGCGCCAGTCCGAGGACCGGATCAGCTGGGACGAGGCAGTCTGGCTGTCCTGGCATCCATCGAGCGCCATCGTCCTGACGCAATGAGCGAGGACAGGCATTACCCTGCGCTCAGCGCCCGCCTGGCCAGCGGCCGCCTCGGGCCACTGCTGACCCTGCTGTTCCGCCTGGCGCCGCCACGCTGGTCGGAATACGTGCTGACGCACTGGACGGGCAAGAAGTTCGTCATCGCGATACCGTACCTGTGGCTGCTGCTGTTCTTCCTGGTGCCATTCCTGATCGTCTTCAAGATCTCCTTTTCGGAGACGCGGATCGCCATGCCGCCCTATGCGCCGCTGCTGGAATGGGCCGGTCACCAGGTCGTGGCGATCCGGCTCAATCTCGGCAACTACGCCTTCCTGCTGACCGACGACCTCTACGTCAGCTCCTACCTGTACTCGGTGAAGGTGGCGGCGATCTCCGCCTTCCTGTGCCTGCTGATCGGCTATCCGATGGCCTGGGCGATCGCACGCTCCACGCCCGCATGGCGCGGCATATTCCTGATGCTGGTGATCCTGCCTTTCTGGACCTCCTTCCTGCTGCGCGTCTATGCCTGGATCGGGCTGCTGAAGAGCAACGGCGTGATCAACAACGTGCTGATGGCGATCGGGGTGATCGATGCGCCGATAACCATGATGCAGACCGACTTTGCGGTGTACATCGGCATCGTCTATTCCTACCTGCCCTTCATGATCCTGCCGCTCTACGCCAATCTCGAGAAGCATGACCAGACCCTGCTCGAGGCGGCGGCGGACCTCGGCGCGCGGCCGTTGACGATCTTCCTGCGCGTGACCCTGCCGCTGTCGATGCCCGGCATCGTGGCCGGCGTGCTGCTGGTGTTCATCCCGGCAGTCGGCGAGTACGTCATACCCTCGCTGCTCGGCCGTACCGACCAGCTGATGATCGGTCGGATACTGGCCGACGAGTTCTTCTCGAACCGCGACTGGCCGGTGGCCAGCGCGGTGGCGATCTTCATGCTGGTCCTGCTGATGCTGCCGATCATGGTGTTCCAGCGGATCCAGAACCGCGAACTCGAGGCGCAACGCTGATGCGCGGCCGCTTCATCTCGGGCTCGGCGCTGTTCATCGGCTTCGCCTTCCTGTACGTGCCGATCCTGTCGATGGTGGTTTTCTCCTTCAACAATTCCCGGCTGGTCACCGTCTGGGACGCGCAGAACTCGCCGACGCTGAAGTGGTACCACGCGCTGTTCAGCAACGAGCAGATCCTCGGGGCCGCGTGGCTGTCGATCAAGATCGCGGCGATGACGGCGAGCGTCGCCGTGGTGCTGGGCACGCTGGCGGGGCTCGTGCTGGCCCGCTTCGGGCCTTTCCGGGGGCGGACGCTGCTCTCGGGCATGACCACGGCGCCGCTGGTCATGCCGGAAGTGATCACCGGCCTGTCCATGCTGCTGCTGTTCATCGCCATGGAACAGCTGCTCGGCTGGCCGGAAGGGCGCAGCGCGCTGACTGTGACCATCGCCCACGTGACCTTCGCGATGGCCTATGTCACGGTGATCGTGCAGTCACAGCTCGCGGGTTTCGACGATTCGCTGGAAGAGGCGGCCATGGACCTGGGCGCGCGGCCGGCCAGGGTCTTTTTCCGCATCACGCTGCCGCTGATCCTGCCCGCCATCGCTTCCGGCTGGCTGCTGGCCTTCACCCTGTCCTGGGATGACCTGGTGATCTCGCAGTTCGTCGCCGGCCCCGGTTCCAGCACGCTGCCGATGGTGATCTTCTCGAAGATGCGGCTCGGCGTGAGTCCGGACGTGAATGCGCTGGCCACCATCCTCGTGCTGATCGTGGCACTCGGCGTGGTCGGCGGCAGCCTGTGGATGCGCCGGCTGGAAAAGCGGCGCGAGCGCGAGAGCCAGCTGGCCGCGTCCGACCTGTGACGCGCAGCCTGGCGAGGCGGCCGTTCCCCGCCTGTCAGCTGTCGCCGGCGAGGAACATCCGGTAGATCGGATTCGCGGTCTCGTCGCGGAACTCGTAGTTGATGGCGCGCAGGTGACTCTGGAAGTCGGCGATCTCCGCATCCGGCACCTGGATGCCGACCAGCACCCGGCCGAAATCGGCGCCGGGATTCGCGTAATGGAACAGGCTGATGTTCCAGCGGTCGCCGAGCGTCTGCAGGAAGCGCAGCAGCGCACCCGGCCGTTCCGGAAACACGAAGTGATACAGCCGCTCGTCGCGCAGTCCCGGCGCCAGACCGCCGACCATGTGCCGCACATGCGTCTTCGCCAGCTCGTCGTCGCTGAGATCGACGACCGGATAGCCGCGTTCCTCCAGGCTGGCGATGATCTGCGCGCGTTCCGCGAGTCCGCCGCTCAGCCCCACGCCGACGAAGATGTGTGCGCGAGCCGTGTCGGCATAGCGATAGTTGAACTCGGTGATGTTGCGGTGGCCGACGGTCTCGCAGAAATCGCGGAAGCTGCCGGCCCGTTCCGGGATCCCGACCGCCAGCAATGCCTCGCGGTGCTCGCCGATGCCGGCCCGTTCAGCGATGTAGCGCAGCCGGTCGAAGTTGACGTTGGCGCCGCTGTTGACGGCGATGAAGGTGTGGCCGCTGCCGGGATTGGCTTCCAGCCAGCGCTTGATGCCGGCCACGGCCAGTGCGCCGGCCGGTTCCATGATCGCGCGCGTGTCCTCGAAGACGTCGCGGATCCCTGCACAGACCTCGTCGTTGCTGACCAGGACTACCTCGTCGACCAGTTCCCGGCAGATCCGGAAGGTTTCCGCGCCGATCCGGCGCACCGCGACGCCGTCGACGAAGATGCCGACGCGCTCCAGCGTCACCGGCTGCCCGGCCTGCAGTGCCGTGTGCAGGGTCGGTGATTCCTCCGGCTCCACGCCGATGATGCGGATAGATGGATACAGGGCTTTCACGTACAGCGCGATGCCGCTGATCAGTCCGCCGCCGCCGACCGGCACGAAGATCGCATCGGGCGTGCCGTGGTGCTGGCGGAGGATTTCCATGCCAATGGTGCCCTGGCCGGCGATCACATCCGGATCATCGAAGGGATGCACGAAAGTGAGGCCCTCGGCAGCCACGAGTTCCTGCGCCCGCGCATAGGCGTCGTCGTAGGTGATCCCGTGCAGCACCACTTCGCCGCCCAGCGCGCGCACCGCCTCGCTCTTGATGGTCGGCGTGGTGGTCGGCATCACCACCACGGCGCGCACGCCCATCGTCCGGCCGGCCAGCGCCACGCCCTGGCCGTGGTTGCCGGCCGAACTGCAGATCACGCCGGCGGCGCGTTCCGCCGCCGTCAGTTGTGCGAGCTTGTTGTACGCGCCGCGCAGCTTGAAGGAAAAGACCGGCTGCAGATCCTCGCGCTTGAGCAGCACCCGGTTGCCGAGCCGCGCCGACAGCCGCGGCGCCGGATCGAGCGGGGTCTCGGTCGCAACGTCGTAGACCTGCGCCTTCAGTATCCTCTGGAGATAGTCCGTCATGGGCTGGTCCCTCTAGATGCGCACCAAGGAATAGCTGGTGCTGCGTCCAGCACCGGGATCCTTCTGCAAAGCGCCACGTGCCACGAGCTCAAGAATGTCGCGATAGGCCGTGTCTTGCGAACACCTGGCGATCTTCGCCCACTTCGACGTTGTGAGCTTGCCTTCGAAGCCGTCCAGCAGCCAGTTCAACACCTTGATCTGGCGCTCGTTCAGCGGCTCCCTGGCGAAGCGCCCCCAGAAGCGCGCCTTGTCGAGGACGGCACCCAGGGTTTCCTGGGCGCCTTCGATCGCGCGCTGAAGGCAATTCAGAAACCACTCCTGCCACTGGGTGATGTCGAGATCACCCCTCTGCGTCCGTTCCAGCGTCGTGTAATACACAGAGCGCTCACGGCAGATCTGTGCCGACATGCTGTAGAAGCGCTGCGGGGTCTGCTCCGAACGCGCGAGTGCCAGGTCCGCAATCGCCCGGGCGATACGCCCGTTGCCATCTTCGAAGGGGTGGATCGTGACAAACCACAGATGCGCAAGGCCGGCGACCAGCAGCGGGTCGCTGTCACCCGGGGCCGCGAACCAGCGCAGGAACTGTTCCATTTCATGGGGCACCCGTGCGGCGGGCGGGGCTTCGTAGTGGACCTTCTGCCTGCCAACCGGACCGGAAACCACCTGCATCGGTCCGCTGCTGTCAGTGCGCCAGGCCCCGGTCGTTATCCTGTGCATGCCGCTGCGCCCGGTCGGAAACAGCGCCGCGTGCCAGTCGAACAGTCGCTCCCTGGTGAGGGGCTTCTGAAAACCACCCGTCGCGTCGAGCATCAGTTCGACGATCCCGTCCACATCGCGGGCAGAGGGGACCAGTCCGCCGACATCCATGCCCAGACGTCTGGCGATGGATGACCGGACCTGGTCGCTGTCGAGTTTCTCGCCCTCGATCTCGCTCGTCTTGACCACATCCTCCGTCACGGTACGGAGGTGGGCCTCGCTGCGCAGATCAAAGCCAAGCGCCCCCATCTGGCCAAGCAGGCGCCCTTGCTCCCGGGAAACGGTCGCGAGCAATTTCGACAGCCGCTGTTCGGTCCAGCTGAAGGCGGGCCAGCCGGATCTGTCCCAGATGTACATTTTCAATATCCGCAGATTATGCGGAGATTGTGCCAGCGACTCTCCGCAGCAGCAAGGCTATGGTCGCGGGGCGTGTCGGGAAGGAAGTGCTCTGATGGCGGCGCACCCAGCGTGACGTTTCGAGTGTTGGCACGGAAAGCCCGAAAAGCCCGGTCTGGCACCACTTTTGACATAAGACCGCATCACCCATTTGGGTGATTGACGGCTAGTCGGCGGGGGGGGTAGGGTCGTTGCAAAGCAAGCAACAAATAACGCAGCTGACTGCGACTGGGGGAACGACAATGCAACGGATATACAGCGGGATGATTCTGCTGCTGGTGACTTGTGGCTCGGCCAATGCAGCCTTGCTGAGCCGCTCGGGCGGCCAGGCGTATTACGACGACGTCTTGGATATCACGTGGTTGGCCAATGCCAACCTGGCCGATACCAACGACTTCGGCGTCACCGGCATCAACGCCAACGGCAAGATGAGCTGGGCGAAAGCCAACGAGTGGATTGGGGCAATGAATGCCGCGAACTACCTGGGCACGAGTGACTGGCGGCTGCCGGAGGTAAATCCGCTGAACGGCAGCAGCTTCAATTACGTGGCAAGCTACAACGGCAGCACGGACTGGGGCTACAATCAGAGTGAGCAGGGCACGGTGTTCGCGGGCAGCACGGCCAGCGAGATGGCGCATCTTTTCTACAACACGCTCAACAACAAGGGCTACTGCACACCATCGAGCATCTTCCCTAGCTGTACAATTCAGGCTGGCTGGGGCCTGAGCAACGTCGGCCCCTTCTCGAATCTCCAGCCCGACGTCTACTGGTCGGGCACTACCCACGCGTCCGATCCCAGTCTCGCGCTGACTTTCTACTTCTACCGCGGCCTCCAGGGCTACGGCCCTAAGACGGGTGAGCAATACGCGTGGGCTGTGCGCTCCGGCGATATCGCCTTGGTGCCAGTGCCTGGAGCCGTGTGGCTGTTTGGTGGTGCGCTGGCTTTGCTGGGCACGCTGCGGCGGCGGGCGATGACAGCACTTGGGTGATTGGGTCCTTTCATCCTTTGGGGGTGCCGGAGGGTAGCCCCCGGCCCGGCACCTCATTACCTCTTATGGAGCGGCAGCCGCCCCAAGCAGATCCTGCAATCGGCGGGTGAACTGCTCGGTCTTGTGGCCGGGCAGCGTGTAGATCCGGCCACCGAGCCGCGCATTGATGGCCTCTGCCTCCTCGCGCACGGCCTCGATGCCGGGGCCGTCCGGACCGGCGTGGCGCTTTGCCTGCTCCTCGTCCGCCGAGGCCAGAAAACTCAGCCGCGTGCCGTCCGGGGTGCGCCAGGCGCTGGCCTCGATGATCAGGCCGTCGAAGCAGGCGAAGCGGGCGACCACCGGCTTGCCGGGATCGGCGCCGAGGGCTTCGCGGCCATGGACATCATCGAGCTGCAGTCCCGAAAGCAGGCCGCCGAGGCTGTTGCCGACGCCCGGATAGCTGAGTTCGCGGCCAGCCGGAATATCCGCCACGCTGAATTCCGCCTCGCCACGCGCGGACTTTGCGAGGCGCAGCGTTGGGATGCCCGGCTGCGTGATGCTGATGGCCTGGATGCGCTCGGCCGGGATGTCGAGCAGCCGGCGATCGAGCCACTCGCCGGTGGTACGGCCGGGCGTGAAGCGGCCGCTGACCAGCCAGCTCTGCGCCTCGCCGGCACGGCGCACATAGCGCGAGTCGGCGCTGCCACCGGCGGCCTCACCGATGATGAGCCGGACCGGTGTCGGCGTGCCGTCGAGTTCCAGTTGCAGGCCGCGCGCCGTTGCCAGGGCGATGTCCTGTACGCCGAGCCGGTCGTAGAGTTCTGGCGTCGAGGTTTTCTCCTCGACGATGCGTGCCCCGGCCAGCGCCAGCAGGTTCGCGCGGATCATGCCCACGTCAGCCGGGTAATTCCGTTCGGCGACGATCCAGCCTTTGTCGCTGCGCCGGAGCGTGGCGAGCAGCTGGTTGCCGGGCCCGCGCACGAGAATCCCGCTGACCTCATTCAGCTGCGCCTGCAGTCCGGGGTACAGCAGTTGTTCCTCATCGCGACGCTCGTTGGGTCCGGACAGCAGCGCGAGTATCGCCAGCACGACCAGGCCGGCGAGCAGCAGCATGAGGCTGCGACGACTCATGGGTCAGGTGCGGGCCGATGCCCGGCAAGTGCCTGCGCCTGCCGTTGCTGGCGCCGCCGCAATACCACCAGCAGCAGTCCGGCGACGGTGACGAGCAGCGGCAGCACGGTGATGTTGAGGATCTTCAGCAGGCTGCCCAGCCGCTCGATGTCGCGGTCGAGCTCACGTTGCACCTGGCGCAGCTCCTTGCGCAGTTGCAGGCGCCGGTCCTGGAAGCGTTCGATCTCCGCCTGCTGCTCCGGGCTGAGGATCTGTGCGCCCTGGTCGGCGCGGCTGGCCTGCAGCTCAGCCAGCCGGTTCTCGGTGTCCTGCAACTCGGTCTGCAGGCGCTGTTCAGCGCTGCGGAAGCGCGCATCGGCTTCACGGCGCAGGTCCTGGACGCGCGTGAAGGGCCGCTGGAAGGTGGCGCGACTGCGGATGCTGATCAGGTCGCCGCTGCCGAGCAGGTTGTCGAGCGCATTGATGACGAA
>JAHDYM010000112.1:0-659 GCA_023383705.1 Gammaproteobacteria bacterium
GGTTGACAGTGGTTTTTTGCGCTTGGTATAAGGTTCGCGGCTTCGCGTCCCGCTATACTCCATTTCACTGCTGCCCGGGTTTCAAGGCCCTTTGGCCTTGGTCCAGAGACGGGGTTTGTCCCGGTGTCGGCATGTGTGCTGGTGCGCTTGAAGCCAGACAGGTTTTCAAGGGGGTGCTGCCGGTCCGCTGGCAGTGAAGTCGGTAATTCGGAAGTTTGAAAAAGGTACGTTGATGAACAAGGGTGAACTGATCGACGTGGTTGCGGACGATGCGGGGCTGTCGAAGGCCGATGCCACTCGTGCAGTGGATGCTGCCATCGCCGCAATTACCAAGGCGTTGAAGAAGGGTGACCAGGTCGCGCTGGTCGGTTTTGGTACCTTTGCGGTAAAGAAGCGGGCCGCCCGCCAGGGTCGTAATCCGCGGACGGGCGAGACGATCGAGATCGCTGCCAGCAACGTACCTGGCTTCAAGGCTGGGAAGGCTCTCAAGGATGCCGTAAACTAGCCGGCTGCGGGGTGCCCGTTGAGGGGCATCGCTTCCGGCGGTCGTCGTGCCTGGTTGCGAGCCGGCATGAGAGTCGGTGGTGGGGCGCAGCCAGCAAACAGGGTGCTTAGCTCAGCTGGAAGAGCGTCGCCCTTACAAGGCGAAGGTCGGGGGT
>JAHDYM010000112.1:874-7686 GCA_023383705.1 Gammaproteobacteria bacterium
TACCGGCCTGTCACGCCGGGGGTCGCGGGTTCGAGTCCCGTCCACTCCGCCAACTATCCTGCAAGTGCATCTGTGGCAGCATATGCCTGAACTGATGCGAACGAACGGGCGCCACGAGTGTGGCGCCTTTTTTGTTTGGAGAAAGCGATGCTGGAAAAGATAAGGGAAGGCCTCAAGGGCTGGATGGCATGGGCCTTCATCGCCGTCATCGGTGTGCCTCTGGCTCTGACCTTTGTCGGTGGTGACGGCACCTTTAGCGGCGGCGGTACCGCAGCCACCGTCAATGGCGAGGATATTCCGCTGGTCGACTTCCAGCGTGTCCTGCAGGACCGCATGGTCGCGCGGCAGCAGGAGACCCGCAGTGCGCTGTCACCGGAAGTCGAGGAACAACTGAAGCGGGAAACGCTCGATGGTCTGGTCCTGAACCGGGCGGTCATCCAGTTCGTGCGTGATGCCGGCTTCCGCGTCAGTGCCCAGCGGGTTGTCGACCATATCCGCACGCTGCCGAATTTCCAGGTCGGCGGCCAGTTTTCCAAGCCGGCCTATGACGCGGCGCTGGCCGCAAACGCGGTCCCCGCTGCGCTTTTCGAGAGCGAGCAACGCTCGCTGCTCGAGGTGAACCAGTTGCAGGACGGTATCGCGGGCAGTTCGTTTTTCACGCCGGCGGAATTCCGCCGCATCATCGCGCTTGACCAGCAGCGCCGTGACCTGGACTACGTGCTGCTTGATCCGAAGGTTCTGGGTGCCGCCATCACGCCAACGGAGGCCGAGATCCAGGCCTGGTATGCCACCAATGCCGCCGAATTCCAGACTGCGGAGACCGTAGACCTCGATTACCTGGAAATCAGCCTGGCCGATACCGCGCGCGACTATGTGCCGGATGAGGCCGAGCTGCGCAAGGCCTATGACGAGGACCCGACACGCTTTCGCAGCGCCGAGGAGCGTCAGGCCCGGCACATCCTGATCAGTGCAGGCAGCGGGCGCACGGATGCGGAGGCCAGTGCCCTGGCCGACGAGATCGCGAAGAAGCTGGCCGATGGCGCCGACTTTGCCGCGCTGGCGACGCAATACTCCAGCGACCCGGGTTCGGCCGCGCGTGGCGGCGATCTCGGCTTCGCGGGGCGTGGCGTATACGTCGAGGCCTTCGAGCAGGCTCTGTTTGCCCTGCAGCCGGGCCAGACTTCGGCGCCCGTGAAAACCGAATTCGGTTACCACATCATCCGGCTGGAGGCGATCAAGGCCAGCGATGGCCAGTCCTTCGAGCAGGTGCGTGAGCAGCTTGCGGAATCGCTGCGCGAACAGAAGGCGCAGGATACCTTCTATGCGCTGGCGGAACGGCTGGATGACCTGGCCCTCGAAAGCCCCGGCTCGCTGGAGCCGGCGGCAAGGGAACTCGGGCTGCAGATCCGCCGGTATCCGGGCTATACGCGCGCTGGTGGCGGGCCTTTTGGCGATAACGCCGACCTCGGCAGCGCGGTATTCAGCGAGGCCGTGCTGGAAGGTGGCGAGAACACGCCGCTGATCGAACTGGATTCCGGCCGCGTCGTGGTGGCGAGGGTGGCCGAGCACAAGCTGCCGGAAGCCCGCCCGCTGGCCGAGGTTCGCGACCAGATTGTCGAGCGCTTGCGTACACGGGGTGCGGCGAGCGAGGCCAGGAAGCTGGGTGAGGAGATTCTCAATCGCCAGCAGGCGGGCGAGGACCTCGCCAGCGTGGCTGCGTCGATGGGCCTCAACCTGCTGAAGACCGGACCGGTCTTCCGGCGTTCGCCGGTATTGCCGCCCGATCTGCTGGCGGCAGTTTTCCGTGCGCCTGCACCCTCCGGCGACAAGCCCGTGGTGCGCGGGGTGGCGCTGGCGGACGGCGGCTACGCGGTATTCCGCCTCAATGGCGTGATCCCGGGCCAGCCGGACCAGATACCCCAGGAGCAGCGGGATGCCCAGCAACGCATACTGGGCCAGCGTACTGCGCAGGCCGAGCTCGCGGCATTCGCGGCTGAACTGCGTGGAACGGCGAAGGTTGTGGTGGCCAAGGATCTCTTCAAGGCCGAAGAGCTCGCGAACTAGCGCCGGAGAAAACTTCGAAAACTTCGACCCGGCACCCTCAGTCCGGCATGCTCATGCCGACTGTGTGGAAGCCGCCGTCGACGTAGACGATCTCGCCGGTGATGCCGCTGGCCAGGTCGGAGCACAGGAACGCCGCCGCATTGCCGACGTCCTCGATCGTCACATTGCGCCGCAGGGGCGCGATGCTGGCGAAGTGCTGGAGCATCTGCTTGAAATCGCCGACTCCGGATGCTGCCAGCGTCTTGATCGGCCCCGCCGAAATCCCGTTCACGCGCACGCCTTCCGCGCCGAGATCAGCCGCCATGAAGCGTACGTTGGCCTCGAGGCTGGCCTTGGCCGGGCCCATGATGTTGTAGTTGGGGATCGAGCGGGCCGCGCCGAGATAGGACAGCGTCAGCAGCGCCGACTGCTTCGAGAGCATGTGGCGGCCATACTTGGCCAGTGCCGCAAAGCTGTAGCTGCTGATGTCGTGGGCGATCTGCGAGCCTTCGCGTGTCACGGTATCGAGATACCGGCCAACGAGCTGGTCGCGGGGGGCGAAGGCAACCGAGTGCACGATGATGTCGAGGCTGCTCCAGTGACCAGCCAGGGACTCGTACATTCGCTTGATTTCGTCATCGCTCGATACGTCGAGCGGCAGGCAGATGCTGGTGTTGATCTGTGCAGCCATTTCGCGCACCCGGTCGGCGAGCCGCTCCGACTGGTAGGTGAGGGCGAGTTCGGCACCTTCCCGCGCCATGGCCTGTGCGATGCCCCAGGCGATGGAGCGATCACTGGCGATGCCGGCGATCAGCGCACGTTTACCTGCAAGAAAACCCATCCGTCTGCCTCGATATAACTGTGTGGCCAAGTGACTATTGTAAGGTGCTACGGGCTAAACCGGTGCATCGCCGTGGGCTAATATACGGCCATGCGCCCCGATTGGCTCCAGTCCGGTACCGGTATCGCCCTGCTCAGGGAGGAGTCGTACCAGGTGGCCGGCGCCTTCGAGAGCATTTTCGGTGACCAGTTCCTGCAAATCGGTGCATGGGGTGAGGGGCAGCTGTTCCGGCAATTCGCCCGTACACGGCGCTATGCGGTGGCGGCGGCCCGGCCGGCTCCCGGTGTCGACCTCGTCAGTACACCCGAGCAACTGGCCATAGCGCCTGATTCGATCGATGCCGTCTTTCTGCCGCATACCCTCGAGACTGCCGAGGATCCGCACGATGTCCTGCGTGAGGTCGACCGCATCCTGCGACCGGACGGCCACCTGGTCGTGCTGGGCTTCAATCCCTGGGGCTGGTGGGGCCTGCGCCACTACCTGTCACGCCGCAATTTTCCGGTCGGCGGGCGGCGCATGATTTCCGAGCATCGCCTGTACGACTGGCTGCGCCTGCTCGATTACCGGCTCGAGCCGGCCAGCTTCTTCCATTTCGCGGCACCGGTGTACCGCAGCCAGGTGATGCCGGAACCAGACAGGGCTCACCCGACCCGCCGCCGCTGGCATCCGCTGGCGAGTTGCTACCTGCTGGTGGCGAGCCGGGAGATGCTGACCATGACGCGGGTCCGGCCGGCACTGCGTCACCGCCGGCCTCAACTGGTGGGTGGGCTGGTCAACCCGACCACGCGCGATGCCGCATGAGCCGGGTCGAGATCTATACCGATGGCGCATGCCGCGGCAACCCGGGTCCGGGCGGCTGGGGTGTACTGCTGCGGGCCAGGGACAGGGAACGGGAACTCTGTGGCGGGGAACTGCATACCACCAACAACCGCATGGAACTGACTGCGGCGATCGAGGCGCTGGCAGCACTCAGCCGGCCCTGCGAGGTCGCGCTGTACACCGATTCCGAATACGTCCGTCGCGGCATCAGCGAATGGCTGGAGCGCTGGAAGCGTTCCGGCTGGCGTACCGCGGACCGCAAGCCGGTCAAGAACGAGGATCTCTGGCGCCGGCTGGATGCGATCGCCGCCACACATCGCATCGAATGGCACTGGGTCAAAGGCCATGCCGGTCATCCCGACAACGAACGGGCCGATGCGCTGGCCAACCAGGGGCTGGAAGCGGCACTGGCGCGCCGTGCGGCCGCGCGGGCCGATTGAGCGGAGGCTGAGGGATGCGACAGGTCGTACTGGATACCGAGACCACCGGACTGGAGATCAGGCTCGGTCATCGGGTGATCGAGCTCGGCTGCGTGGAACTCGTCAACCGGCGGCGGACCTCGCGCACCCTGCATCACTATCTGCAGCCCGACCGCGACATCGATCCTGGTGCGCAGGAAGTGCACGGGATTTCCATCGACATGCTCCAGGGCAAGCCGCGCTTTGGCGATGTCGCCGGGGAGTTTCTCGCTTTCATAGCCGGTGCCGAGCTGGTCATCCACAACGCCGAATTCGATGTCGGCTTCCTGAATGCCGAGTTGGCCCGGACCGGGCGCCAGCCGGCGACCGTGACCGAGGTCTGTACGGTGGTCGATACGCTGGCGCTGGCGCGCCGGCTGCATCCCGGCCAGCGCAACAGCCTCGATGCGCTGTGCAAGCGCTACAGCATCGACAACTCGGGCCGGGAGTATCACGGCGCACTGCTGGATGCGCACCTGCTGGCCGACGTCTATCTGGCGATGACCGGAGGGCAGGCAACCCTGTCCCTGGACCGGAACAGTCCGGAAGCGGGCGGGCAGGTACCGCCGCCCCGCCAGATCGACCGTGCGGGTCTCGCCCTGCGTGTGATCCAGGCCACAGCCGATGAGTTGCTGGCGCACGAACAGCAGTTGCAGCTGATCGACAAGGCCAGCAAGGGCAAGACCCTCTGGCGTTCCTGTCCGTGATGTCACTTGTGGGGGCGGGGGCCGGCCCGTATCGTTTCCCGCAGCGGCGCCGCTGCCCGGACGCTGCCGGCAGGGTTTTTTCTGCCGTAGTGTGATCGGTCCCGTGGGGTCGGCGAGGCCTTTTGCGGGACAATGGGCGGGCCTGTATCAGGGGTGAGGTTAAATAGCGCGCATGACGAGCTTCAAGAAAACAGCCGATGCCAAAGTGGCTATCGTTGGTCTGGGTTACGTCGGCCTGCCGCTCGCGGTGGAGTTCGGCAAGCATCTCGATACGCTCGGTTTCGATATCGATGCCGAGCGCATTGCCGAGCTGAAGGCCGGCAATGACCGGACGCTGGAAACCGATGCCAGCGAACTGGCCGGGGCGAAGCACCTGCGCTTCAGCACCGATCTGGAAGCCCTGCGTGGCCGCGACGTCTATATCGTCACGGTGCCCACCCCGATCGACGCCGCCAAGCGTCCCGACATCAGCGCACTGCGTGCCGCCAGCCGCACGGTCGGGCAGGTGCTCGGCAAGGGCGCGATCGTCGTCTATGAATCGACCGTCTATCCGGGCTGCACCGAGGAAGACTGTGCGCCGATACTCGAGCAGATCTCCGGCCTCAGGCTCAACAGGGATTTCTTCGTCGGCTACAGCCCCGAGCGCATCAATCCCGGTGACAAGGAGCACCGCCTGCCGACCATCCGCAAGATCACTTCCGGATCGACGCCGGCTGCTGCCGCCTTCGTCAACGAGCTGTACGCCACCATCATCACCGCCGGCACCTATCCGGCCTCGAGCATCCGCGTGGCCGAGGCCGCCAAGGTGATCGAGAACACGCAGCGCGACGTCAACATCGCGCTGATCAACGAGCTGGCGCTGATCTTCAACCGCATGGGCCTCGATACGCTCGAAGTGCTGCAGGCGGCCGGCACCAAGTGGAACTTCCTGCCCTTCCGCCCGGGCCTGGTCGGCGGCCACTGCATCGGTGTCGATCCCTACTACCTCACCCACAAGTCGCAGGAGATGGGCTACCACCCCGAGATGATCCTCGCCGGCCGGCGCATCAACGACAACATGGGCCTGTATGTCGCGGCGCAGGTCATCCGGCTGATGGTGAAGGCGGGCGCCAGCCTGCCGAAATCCCGCATCCTCGTGCTCGGCATCACCTTCAAGGAAAACTGCCCCGATGTGCGCAACACGCGCGTCGTCGACGTGGTGCACGAACTCAAGGCCTATGGCGCGGCGGTGGATATCTACGATCCCTGGGCCGATGCAGCGGTGGTGAAGCACGAATACGGCCTCGACATCCTCAAGCAGGCACCGGCAAAGGGCCAGTACGACGGTATCGTTGTCGCGGTGGCGCACGACCAGTTCCGCGACATGTCGCCGGCCGATATCCACGCCTGGGGCCGGCCAGGGCACGTGCTCTACGACATCAAGAGCCTGCTGCCGGCCGACCAGGTGGATGCGCGTCTCTGACAGTTACAGACCACGGAAGACACAGACAATGAAGGTTCTGGTTACAGGTGCGGCAGGTTTCATCGGCTCAACCACGGCGCGACGCCTGCTGGCGCGGGGCGATGAGGTTGTCGGTCTCGACAATCTCAACGATTACTACGACGTCAACCTGAAAAAGGCCCGCCTCGCGATCCTGCAGAAGGAACCGAACTTCCGCTTCGAATTTCTGGACCTCGCAAACCGCGAGGGGATGGAAAAGCTGTTCGCGGGTTCACGCTTCGACCGCGTCGTGCATCTCGCCGCCCAGGCCGGCGTACGCTATTCGATCCAGAATCCGCACGCCTATGTCGACAGCAACGTGGTCGGCACGCTCAACGTGCTGGAAGGCTGCCGGCACAACGCCGTCCAGCATCTGGTCTATGCCTCGACGAGCTCCGTTTACGGTGCCAACACCAACATGCCGTTCTCGGTGCACCAGAACGTCGATCACCCGCTGTCGCTGT
>JAHDYM010000003.1 GCA_023383705.1 Gammaproteobacteria bacterium
AAGGCCGCGACGTGCTCATGTTCATCGACAACATCTACCGCTACACGCTGGCCGGTACCGAAGTGTCGGCACTGCTCGGCCGCATGCCTTCGGCCGTGGGTTACCAGCCAACGCTGGCCGAGGAGATGGGCGTACTGCAGGAGCGCATCACCTCGACCAAGACCGGTTCGATCACCTCCTTCCAGGCCGTTTACGTGCCTGCGGACGACCTTACCGATCCGTCCCCGGCCACCACCTTCGCGCACCTCGAGGCCACCCTCGTGCTGTCGCGCCAGGTTGCCGAGCTCGGCATCTACCCGGCCGTGGATCCGCTCGATTCCACCAGCCGCCTGCTCGACCCGAACGTGATCGGCCAGGACCACTACGAAGTGGCGCGCTCGGTGCAGTCGGTGTTGCAGCGCTACAAGGAGCTGCAGGACATCATCGCGATTCTCGGCATGGACGAGCTGTCCGAGGAAGACAAGCAGATCGTGCAGCGGGCGCGCAAGATCCAGCGCTTCCTGTCGCAGCCCTTCTTCGTCGCCTCGCAGTTCACTGGCCAGGACGGCAAGTACGTGTCGCTGAAGGAGACCATCCGCGGCTTCAAGGGTATCGTTGCCGGTGAGTACGATCACCTGCCGGAGCAGGCCTTCTACATGGTCGGCACGATTGACGATGCCGTCGAGAAAGCCAAGACGCTGCAGTAGGAGCGCCTTCAGGCGCGATTTTCGGGTGTTTATCGCGGCTGAAGCCGCCCCCACAAGTACTGGTTAGGTCATGAGCACAATCAAGGTTGACATCGTCAGCGTCGAGGGCCAGATCTGGTCCGGCGAGGGCAACCTGGTCATCGCACCGGGAAAGCATGGTGAAGTGGGCATCGCCCCGCGCCACGCGCCGATGATGATGAACCTGCGCCCGGGCGAAGTGCGCGTGCAGCTCGATGGCGAAGAAGAACGCTTCTTCTACATCACCGGCGGCCTGCTTGAAGTGCAGCCGAGCCTGGTGTCGATTCTTGCCGATACGGCGCTGCGTGCCGACCAGCTCGACGAGCAGGCGGCGGACGATGCGCGCCGCAAGGCCGAGGAGGTTCTCAAGGGCGTGACTGCCCGGGAAGACCTGGCCCATGCGCAGGAGCAGCTCGTCGAGGCGGCCGCACGCTACCGCGCGGCCCAGAAGCTCAAGGGCAAGCGCAAGTAGTTTGCGGTCTGCAGGAGCGGCTGAAGCCGCTCCCACGCCGTATAATCCCGGCATGGCAAATCTCACCGTCGTCGTTCTCGCCGCCGGCCAGGGCAAGCGCATGCGCTCTGACCTCCCCAAGGTCCTGCACCCGCTGGCCGGGCGCTCGCTGCTGGCGCATGTGCTGGATTCGGCGCGCGCGCTGCGCGCACGCGAAATACGCGTGGTACACGGGCATGGCGGTGAGCAGGTAAAGCAGGCGTTTGCCGGCCAGCCGATCACCTGGATCCACCAGGCCGAGCAGCGTGGCACCGGCCATGCCGTACGCCAGGCGATGCCCGGCATCCGGCCCAGGGACGTGGTGCTGGTGCTCTACGGCGATGTCCCGCTGACCCTGCCGGAAACGCTGCGCAAGCTGGTGGCCCGGGCTGCCCGCGGCCAGCTCGCCATCCTGACTGCGCGGATGCCGGTGCCGACCGGTTACGGCCGCATCATCCGCGGCACACGCGGCAAGATCACTGCGATCGTCGAAGAGAAGGACGCCACGCCGGCCCAGCGTGAGATCGACGAGATCAATACCGGCCTGATCGCCTGCCCGGCAGCGCTGCTCGCCGGCTGGACCCGGCGCTTGCGCGCGAACAACGCGCAGAAGGAGTTCTATCTCACCGACTGCGTCAGCCTGGCGGTGAAGGACGGCGTACCGGTCGTGTCGGTGACCGCCGCTTCTCCCGACGAGGTGCTGGGCATCAACGACAAGGCCCAGCTGGCCGAAGCCGAAGCCATACGCCGCCGGCGCATCAGCGCGGAACTGATGGTCGCTGGCGTGACACTTGCCGATCCCGAACGCCTCGATGTGCGCGGGACGCTGAAGTGCGGCCGCGATGTCGCCATCGATGCAAACGTGATCTTCGAGGGCAATGTCGTGCTGGGCGACGGTGTGCGCATCGGACCCTTCACGCTGGTGCGCGATGCGACCGTCGGTCCCGGCACGGTGATCCACTCGCACTGCGTCATCGAGCAGGGCAGGATCGGTGCGGGCTGCGATATCGGTCCCTATGCGCGGGTACGGCCGGAGGTGGAGCTGGCCGATGGCGCGAAGATCGGCAACTTCGTCGAGATCAAGAAGAGCGTGATCGGTGCCGGCAGCAAGGTGAACCACCTCAGCTACATCGGTGACGCCGTGATCGGCAGCAAGGTGAACGTGGGCGCTGGCACCATCACCTGCAACTACGATGGCGCCAACAAGCATCGCACCCGCATTGGCGATGGCGCCTTCATCGGCTCGGGCGTGGAACTGGTGGCACCGGTCGAGATCGGCGCGGGGGCGACGATTGGCGCCGGCTCCACCATCACCAAACCAGCGCCTGCGAATCAGCTCACACTCGAGCGCGCCCGGCAGACCACCATTCCCAACTGGAAGCGCCCGGCCAAAAAGGCCCGCTCGTAACTGCGATGCAGGTTACAGCCCCGTAACCCCGAAATCGCTATCTTCAAGCGCCAATCCCCTGGTAGCCAAGTCATAATTCGCCTATGTGTGGAATCGTTGGTGCAATCGCCGAGCAGAATGTCGTCCCTGTCCTGATGGAGGGGCTGCGCCGGCTCGAATACCGTGGCTACGACTCGGCCGGTCTCGCCGTACTCAGCGAGGGCCAGCTCCGGCGGCAGCGCCGGCAGGGCAAGGTGGCAGAACTCCAGCAGGCGCTGGATGCCGAGCCGCTCAGTTCACACATCGGCATCGCCCATACCCGCTGGGCCACCCACGGCGTGCCGAGCGAGAGAAACGCCCATCCGCATATTTCCTACGATGGCCTGGCCATCGTCCACAACGGCATCATCGAGAATCACGAGCAGCTGCGCGAAGAGCTCAAGCAGCTCGGCTATGTCTTTTCCTCGGATACCGATACCGAATGCATCGCGCACCGCATCCACCACCACCTGAAGAGCCAGCCTGACCTCTACGCTGCCGTGCGCGCCACGGTCGCGGAACTCCACGGTGCCTACGCGCTGGTGGTGATGAGCGAGGCCGACCCCGACCTGCTGGTACTCGCCCGCTGCGGTTGCCCGGTGGTCGTCGGCCTGACGGAGAAGGGCAATTTCGTTGCCTCCGACGTCTCGGCCCTGCTGCCGGTCACGCGGCGCTTCATCTTCCTCGAGGAAGGCGATGTTGCCGAGATCCGCCAGACCGCGGTGCGCGTGACCAACAGCGACGGCCAGCCGGTCGAGCGGCCGGAAAAACAGAGCGAGCTGTCTGCCGATGCCGCCGAGAAGGGCCAGTATCCGCACTACATGCTCAAGGAAATCCATGAGCAGCCGCGAGCCGTCGCGCAGACGCTCGAGGAGCGGGTCGCCAACGGCAAGTTACTGGAGGCCGCGTTTGGCCCGGCAGCCGGCGAGATTTTCGGTCGCGTCGATGCCGTGCACATCGTTGCCTGCGGGACCAGCTTCCATGCCGGATCGGTGGCGCGCTACCTGATCGAGCAGGTCTGTCGCCTGCCCTGCCACGTGGATATCGCCAGCGAATACCGCTATCGCAGCCCGGTGGTGCCGAAGAACACGCTGTTCGTGACCATCTCGCAGTCCGGTGAAACGGCCGACACGCTGGCCGCGCTGCGCCTCGCCAAGGGTGCGGGTTACCTGTCCACGCTGGCGATCTGCAACGTGCCGGAGAGTTCGCTGGTGCGCGAATCCGAGCTGGTGATGCTGACGCGCGCCGGTCCGGAGATTGGCGTGGCCTCCACCAAGGCCTTCACCACCCAGATCACCGCGCTGACGATGCTGGTGATCGCGCTGGCCAAGCACCGTACCGCCGATGCCGAGCGCGAACGCGGCCTGGTCACGCGGCTGATCGAAATCCCCAGCCTGATCGAGAAGACCCTGGTGCTCGACCCGGTCATGAAGAAGCTGGCCGAGCGCTTTGCCGACAAGCACCACGCGCTGTTCCTCGGTCGTGGCATCCTGCATCCGATCGCGATGGAGGGGGCGCTCAAGCTGAAGGAAATTTCCTACATCCACGCCGAGGCCTATCCGGCTGGTGAACTCAAGCACGGCCCGCTGGCGCTGGTCGATGCCGACATGCCGGTGATCACGGTGGCGCCGAACAACGATCTGCTCGAGAAGCTCAAGTCCAACCTGATGGAAGTCCGTGCCCGTGGCGGCGAACTGTTCGTGTTCGCCGATCCGGATTCCGGCTTCGAGTCCAGCGATGGCGTGACGGTCATCAACATGCCCAAGCACGTCACCTACCTGCAGGCGCCGGCGGTATACACGGTGCCGATGCAGCTGCTCGCCTACCACGTTGCCATCCTGCGCGGCACGGACGTGGATCAGCCGCGCAACCTCGCCAAATCGGTGACGGTCGAGTAACCTCCTGCGGCGTGCACGCTGCAGATACCAATGCCGAATTGCTGAGCCTGATGCAGGAGCAGGGCGACGACCTGGCCGCGCCCCGCGACATCGATTTTTTCGTGATCTTTGACACCCGGCCGCAGGCCGAGGCCTTCGCCGGTCTCGCGGCGGCGGCGCTGGAATTGCCGGCACGGGTATCGGCCTATGAAAAGACCGACAAATGGCAGGTGAGCCTCACCCGGCACATGGTCCCCGAGCATGCCCAGCTCAACCAGCTGGAGAAGCGCATCGCCGGGCTGGCCCGCCAGCATGGCGGTGATGCCGATGGCTGGGGTTGCCCGCGTGTCAGCCAGGACCGAGGGCGCCGGTGACCGTCACAGTCAGCTACCTGGTGATGTACGCCCCGGAGCAGTTGCGCTCCACGCCCTTCGACGACCCCCGCTTCGAGATCCGCCCGGTCAGCCCGCCGCGCTGGCAATTCAACCAGTCCATGTACCGCCGCATCGGCGGCGACTGGTGCTGGCAGGAAAAGCGTGACTGGCCCGAAGACCGCTGGCGTGCCTACGTCGAGGCGCCGGGGCTGCACAGCTTCGAGGCGAGCTGGTCCGGCGAACCGGCCGGCTATTTCGAATTGCGCGAGGATGCCCACGGCGGGATCGAGATCGCCTATTTCGGGCTGCTCGCCGGGTTCATCGGCAAGGGCCTGGGCGGAGCCATGCTGAGCCGTGCCCTGCAACATGCCTGGGCGCTTGGCGCCGAGCGGGTCTGGGTGCATACCTGCACGCTGGATCACCCCTCGGCGCTGGCCAACTACCAGGCCCGTGGCATGCGCATCTATCGCACCGCTACCGAAACCGTATCCGGAAACGATTAGGGCAGCTACAATGCGCACAGCTGGAAAACCCTTATGGAACACCGGGTTTGGGCTGACGTGGAGACTTACTGTCGAGTCGATGGCAAGTCACTGATCAGAATAATCAACAGGCCGTCCCATAGCAGGAGCAGTCCCCGTGGAAGTCGACATCATCCTTGAACCCGATCTTGGCCCGGCGCAGCTGGTTGAGCTTGCCCAGGCAGCCGAGCGCTATGGCATCCGCGCCATCTGGACCTCCAATTATTTCGCCCACTGGGATCCCTTCATCAGCCTGGTACCGGTCGCCCAGGCCACCAAACGGCTGCGCATGGGCGCGCTCGCCGTCAGCCCCTTCGAGATGCATCCGCTCAAGATCGCCAATGCCCTGCTGAGCCTCAACGAACTGTCCGGGGGCCGGGCGATGGCGGCGATCGGCGCCGGTGAGGGCAATCTCGATGCGATGGCACTGCACAAGCCCGAGAAGATCGTCGTGGCGGTGCGCGAGGCCATCGAGATAGTGATGGGCGCGGCGCACAAGAAGCTCGCCAAGGATGGCTACAAGGGCGAGATCTTCAACGTCACCTACCCCTGCGCCTACGACTGGCTCAAGGCCCCGCCGCCCTTCGTCTACGGCACGGCATACCGCCACATGATGATGCGCATGGAGGCGCGGGTCGCCGATGGCGTGTTCATCGGCTGCACCCCGACCGAGCTGATCGAAGCGGCCATGGACAATGTGCGCATCGGCATGGCCAAGCGCGAGCCGGGTGCCGCGCCGATCCGCGTCAACAGCTTCTGGGCCTGGCACGTGAAGAAGGACCGCAAGGAAGCCTATCGGGAGTCGCGCCGCGAGCTGGCCTGGCGGGCGCGCAAGCTGGACGGCGATCTCATCAAGTACTGGCTGACGCCGGAGGAGGTACAGACGGTGGTCAGCAACTTCGACAAGTTCGTGGCCGCCTGGTTTGACCGCTCGGGCCACATCCAGGGCGTGTCGGAAGAAATGTGCAATCGCCTCTGCGAAGGCCTCACCTCAACCGGTGGCATCGAAGACCTGGACCGCGAGATCGAGCGCTTCAAGCTGTTCGGCAAGGCCGGCCAGACGGAAATCGCCCTGCGCCTGCACGACAACCCGATGGACGCGCTCAAGATCATCGGTGAACACGTGGTGCCGGCGCTGCGCTGAGTTGAATACCCCGGGCAGCCCCGGCCTGAAAGCCTGGCTACAGGCCGAGGCTGCCCGGATTCATCAGTCGGCCGGGGTCGACCACGCGCTTGATGCCCTCGAGCAGGGCCCAGGTGTCCGGCTGCAGCGATTCCCGGTACGGATAAAACCGGCCCAGCTGCTGGTGCACCGCACCGTGCTCCATGAAGATCCGCGCGAGGTCGGCGAGCATGCCGGCCACCGCCTCGCTGGCGCCCGCGACGGCCGGTAACCGGCGGTAGCGCTCGGCATCCGCGGCTTCCAGGTTGCGCAGGTGGAAGGCCTTCAGGGCGTCCGGATAATAAAAGGCCGGTTCGAAAATCATGTCCGTACCCGAGGAGCCGGTGAGATGCGAGGTGCGGATGTTGAAGCGTTCCAGCACCCCGGCCTTGCCGGCAAAGTAGGCCATGGTGGCCTCGAACACCGGTTTCAGGCGCGAGGCGGGCAGGCAGGCATGGATCGGTACCCAGCGTTCGCCGGCGTGGCCGACCAGGAATTCACCGACGTGCTTGAAGGGCATGGCACGGATGACCTTTGGAATGACCGGCTCGATCTCGCGGCCCCGCGCCGCGGTGGCGATCCGTTTGATCTCGCGCAGGCGCCAGGCCGCATCCGCATCGTGTGTCGCGTCAACGGTCATGTGCAGTGAGTAACGCACCCCATCGGCAAAGCCGCTGGCACCCGCTGCGGCAATGCTGGCGGCTTCCTTGAGTCCGCGCGCCAGGGAAGCCTGCGCCTTGATCACGCCGCCGAGCGCAGCCAGTCCGCTCTTCAGGTCCTTGACGATGGTGCGCTGGCCGTTGAGATAGGGGTCCAGCCCAAAGCACTCGGCAGCCAGTCGTGCCCGGCCGATTTCCGTCTGCGCATCGACCATGTCGTGAAAGCTGTCGAAGGCAAAGGAAGCGTAACCCGTGCAGGCCGGCTCCCGGATCAGGCGGATGGTGGCCTCGACCTTCACGCCGAGCGCGCCCGTGTCGGATAAAAACAGGCCAGTGAGGTCGGGACCGTAGTGGCGGAAGAACGGCTGCCCGCCCCGATTTGCGCCCGAGCCGGTACGGACCAGGCGGCCATCGGCCAGTGCGACCTCGAGGCCAAGCACGCTCTCGGCCACCGTGCCCCAGGTGGCCGAACCGTAGAACATGCTGTTCTGTGACAGGGCTCCCCCGACGGTGGCAAACATGCCGGACATGGGGCCGAAGTAGGGCGTGCGCAGTCCCTTCGCTTTCAGGGCTTCGTAAAGCTGCATCCAGGTGCAGCCCGCCTCGGCGGTGATGTAGAGGTCTTCCGCATTGATCTCGACGATGCGGTTGAGGTCACGACAGTCGACGAGCACGGACTTCCCGAGGTGCGGAACGTAGCCGCGCGTATAGGACATGCCGCCGCCGCGGGGTATTACGGCATGGCCGGCAGCGCTGATGGCGGCCAGTGCCGCGCCGAGTTGCTGCCTGTTTTCCGGGCGTATGGCCACGGCTGCAACCGCGTCATCCCAGAAGGCATCCTGTGACAGGTAGGCAAGTTCCTCGCGGTCGCTGACCAGGCGTGCCGGCCCGACGATGGTGGCGAGTATCCGCTGCAGCTGTTCAGTGCCAGGCTCGTTCATGGAGGCTGCTTCCTGCGTGTCGGTTTCCGTTGTCTATACTAGGCAGCGGGCATCCCCGCCCCATTGATGCATATCAATCCTTCCGGGTTGCGGAGTCCCTGCAGACGATGAGCATCGCTCCATATGCCAGCCTGCCCTGCAGTCGCTGCGTGGCGCGGGAAAGCACACTGTGTGCGAGCCTGGCCGACGATGACATGCATCGCCTGTACGGACTTGCCACCGGGCAGCGCTTCGAGGCAGGTGGCCTCCTGCTGCGGCAGGAGGGGCCGGCCGACCACGTATTCAGCCTCCGCTCGGGCCATGCCAACGTGTTCAGGCTCACGGCCGACGGCAAGCGACAGATACTCGCGTTTCTGTTCCCCGGTGACTTCGTGGGCTTCACCTCCGAAGACAACTATCACTACGGGGTTGCCGCCATAACCCCTGTCGAGGCCTGCCGCTTCGAACGGACCCGGCTGGAGCTGCTGATCGAGGAATTTCCCCGCATGGATCGCAAGCTGCGTTTTACGCTGACGCGGGCCATGGACGCATCCTTCGAGCTGCTGTTTACGCTGGGGCGGAAGGACGCATTGCAGAAGGTGGCCTCGTTTCTCTGGTACATCAGCTACCGGCAGCGCAAGCTGGGCCAGCCGGACAACCCGGTGCATCTGCCGATGCGGCGGGCCGACATCGCGGACTTCATGGGGCTCACCGTCGAAACCGTCAGCCGCGCACTGAGCTTGCTGAAACAGATGAAGGCGATTCGCCTGCGCAGTGCCTACGAGGTGGAGATCGTCGACACCGACCGCCTGCGTTCACTGGCCATCATCGTTGCCGAACCGGCGCCCTGGCTGCACGAAGACCCGGACTACTATCCGCACAAGGATTAGTCGCGCGAGCAGCGACATCAGCCAGGCAGGTGTTCCGGATCCGGAGCCACGCGACAGATCTTTACGCCGGTATTGCCACCGGTGAACAGGCTCGCCAGCGCGGCCGGCATCGTTTCAAGCCCCTGTGACTCGTCCTCGGTGGCCTTCAGCACACCCTGCCGGTACCAGCGCAGCAGATTGCCCTCCGCTTCGGCATACCGGTCCCAGTAGTCAAAGAGCACGTAACCTTCCATGCGGGCCCGCTTGTACACCATGCGCTGATAGTTGATTGGCCCATGGTGCGTGCCTGGCGCGTAGTCAGTGGAAATGAAGCCGCAGATCACGATCCGTGCGTGCATGGCCAGCTGTCCCAGCGCTGCGTTGAGGGTATCGCCGCCGACATTGTCGAAAAACACATCGATGCCGTCCGGAAAAAGCTCCGCAAGGCGTTCGGGGACATTCTCGGTCCGGTAGTTGATCGCCGCGTCGTAACCCAGTGTTTCGCGCAACCAGCGGCACTTCGCCTCCGTGCCGGCGGTGCCCACCACGACACCTGCGCCACAGATGCGGGCTATCTGCCCGGCTATGGAACCGATGCCGCCGGCAGCTCCGGAAACCAGCACCTTGTCGCCGGGTTTCAGCTTGCCGATGTCCAGCAGGCCAAAGTAAGCGGTAGCTCCCGCCTGACCCAGTACGCCCAGCTGGGTCGAAAGCGGCCGCAGCGGGTTGGTCACCTTCCTGGTGCTGAACACGAACTCCTTGCCGCGCGGATGCTGGATCGAGTAGTCCTGCCAGCCGAGCGAGCCTATGAACATATCCCCGACCTGGTAATCCGGGTGCCGGGACGCGACGATCTCGCCCACGCCGCGGCCACGCATCACGGCACCAACTGGAAGGTTCTCCAGGAAGTCATTGTGGTTTTTTTCCAGATAGCCACGCTGTGCGGGCACGGGCGCCAGGCAAATGGTGCGTACCAGGAACTGTCCTTCGTCCGGTTCGCGCACGGCTTCGCTGGTCCATGTGAAGTGCTCGGGTCCGATCACTTCGTCGCGGCGTGGATAGCGCGCAACGCGCCATTGCCTGTTTGTCCCGGGATTCATGCGATTCTCCGTACTCCAGCTGAGCGGGCAGAGCCCGTCATGTTCCTGCCCCGCAGGGATGCTAGGGATCGCGCCCACCGTTACCATTGATATGAATCAATGAACAATGCAGGCGCGAGCCCTGAAAGTGCCAAACCAACCCGGCCATGACAGCCATATGCAGACCACGATTCATCGCCAGTTCGTGACGGTCACCGGCCGATGGGGCCGGCGTCAGGTTCACTGCCGGTTTGGCGGTTCAGGACCCCTGCTGCTGATGCTGCATCAATCACCGCAGTCTTCCCGGGAGCTGCTGCCCCTGATGCAGGCATGGTCCGGGTATTTCACCGTGCTTGCCCCGGATTCTCCCGGCTATGGCCTGTCGGACTCCCTGGGCGTCGAGGAAGCGACGCTCGGTGATTTTGCCGAGGCGACGCTCGAGTTCCTGGATGCGATCGGGGCTGGCTGCTTTTGCGTCTACGGCTTTCACACGGGCGGCATGATCGGTATCGCACTTGCGGAACGATATCCGGATCGCGTGCGCGCACTGGCGTGCAACGGCGTCGCCGTGCTGGCCGGGGCGGAGTTGAGGGAAATCCTTGCACAATACCTGCCGCGTTTTGAGCCATGCTGGGACGGCTCGCATCTGGCATGGCTGTGGGCCCGGTTGCGCGAGCAAACGATATTTTTTCCCTGGCACAAGCGCGCTGCCGCGTCACGCATGAATTTCCCGATGCCGCCACCGGAGCGCCTGCAGGCTGGCGTGCTGGAGTTCCTGCGCGCTGCCGATCACTACCATGTGGCCTACCGGGCGGCCTTTCAGTACCCGGTCGCCGAGGTGGTACGGACGCTGCGGGTGCCCGCTCTGCTGACAGCGGCGGCCCGGGATCCGCTCTGTCCGCATCTTGACCGGATCACCGCTGCCGCGCCGTCGGTGGAGATCACGCCATCGGCGACACCGGAAGAAGCGGTACAGCGTTGCCTCGAGCATGTGCGTGCGCACGCGGCTGATCGAGCCGCGCTGCGGATTGCCAGCAAGCCGGACGATTTGCGCCTCTGGCCGGAGGTGCTCGGCGTGAACGGAACCCGACTGCAGCTGTTGCGGGGTGCCCGCCGCGGAAGGCCGGTACTGCTGCTCCACGAAGCGGGTGGCTCCACGCGCACGATGCGCACACTTGCCGACGCCCTGGCCGACCACTGCGAAGTGCTGACCCTCGACCTGCCCGGTCATGGGGAGTCGGACCCATGGTGGACTGGCGAGCCGCTTGGTGTTGGTGGTGCAGCAGATGCCGTGATCGCGGTACTTGAGTCACTCGGCATGCCGCCACTCGACATACTCGGTGTCGAGGCTGGCGGGATCGTGGCGCTCGAAGTCGCCAGCCGGGCACCCTCACGCGTGTCCCGGGTGGTGCTGGTCGATCCGCCTGTCTGCGAACCTGAACTTGCCGCTGCAATCCGCACCGAGGGCTTGCCCTCCCTGGCGCCGGACTGGCACGGCGGCCACCTGTCGCGCTGCTGGCACATGCAGCGCGACGCACGCCTCTACTTCCCGTGGTTCCGCCGCGATCCTTCGGGCATACGCGAGGGTGAGCCCGATCTCGATGCGCGGGGCATCCAGCTGGAGGTCACGGAGCGCCTGAAAGCCGAAGGGGCGTGGCAATCGCTGCTGGCTGATGCCCTGTCGCCAGGCATTGAGGTGCGAATAACAGCTGCCGGCATCGAGCCTGTACTCGTCAGCACGGCGCGAAGTCCGTGGCGAAAGCGGCTTGTCGCGCTGGCCGCCGAACCCGGCTGGCCCTGCGCCCTGCTGTCGGCGGAGCCTTCGGCCAGCTGCGCTGCGCTGCTTGCCTTGTTGTCCGGCCCGGATACCTGCCGTGAATCCCGCTGAGTCCATCGACGGTCAGCGGTGCATGAGGGGGCAATTGCTGCCCGGACCTTGCCGGGGTGGTTTGCAGGCTTCGAACCAGGACACGTCGGGGTAGCCAGTCTGGATACACATCTCCTGTGGGCCTATGTCCACATCGTACTGTTCGTCTACTGGCTGGGTGCCGATGTCGGCCTGTACCTGGTGATGATCTTTGCCAGGAACCCATCATTGAGCTTCGAGACCCGGGCCACGCTGATCAGGCTTGCCTTCTATATCGATCTGTTCCCGCGCGTCTGTTTCGCGTTGATCCTGCCGGTAGGGATGCAGCTTGTCCGCGGCACCGGCTTGTATCCGGTTTCCGGGAGGTTGCTGGCGCTCGCCTGGACTGCCGGGGTCCTGTGGAGCGTCCTGCACCTGGCTTTGATCAGGTTCAAGGGCACGAACATTGCCCGCAGATTGCGGCTCATCAACCAGGTCTACGAGCTGTTGATGGGTGGCTTTTTCATCAGTGTCGGCTTCGCCTCGCTCACAACCGGAGCGCCGATCGGTGTCGAGTGGTTTGCCGCAAAGCTGCTGCTGTTCGGCCTGATCTTCTGGGTGATCCTCGGGATCGACGTGGTGTTCCAGCCTTTCAGCATGATCCTGCGGATGGGGCCCGGCGGCTCGACGGTCGAGAAAGAACGGGCCGTGACGCGGGCGACAAACATCACGATGGCCTGGGCAATCCTGCTCTATGTACTGGTACTGGCCGTTGCCTTTCTCGGCAAGCTGAAACCGCTGTGGTGAATGGCCAACGATCCCCGCAGCTAGCCCAGGGCCAGCGAAGACGCGGGTGCGTCCAGATTTGCCAGATGGCGACTGACCAGCGCACCCACTGATTCGACGGGATTGGGCAGCACGGTGAATACGGGTGGCCGGCGGCGCAGCGTGTCGAGGCGACCGGTGTCGAGCAATCGGCGCAGGTAGGCGAGATTGTGTTCGATGGCCGCCATGTAGGGATTCTGGCCACCGAACAGCGGCTCCATGTAGCGATAGGCGCGATTGAAGCTTTGCTCGAGGCGGCTGCGCGCCGATTCCTCCCAGAACCCGGGCGTCTTGCGCAACAGGTCTTCGCCCGAGGCGTAGCGCACCAGCCGCTCGCGCGGTCCTTTCAGCTCCACGGCCACGCCGGCCAGCACGAACTCGCCGTACAGCCGGTCGCGACACTTCTCCAGGTAGCAGCGGTCGGCCATCTGCGCGAGCATGTCAGCGGTGCCGAGCAGGTGTCCGACGGTGCTGTCCCGCGGATCATCGAGCTCCAGCTCATCGAGGCTGAGCTCGTAGCCGGTGAAATGCAGGATTTTGCGGGCTGCGGCCACCGAGGCATCGAGGCCGATGCGCGGCAGATAGGTGGCCAGGAACTCGGTACCGCGCGCAATGTGGCAGGGGGTGAACTCGGCGCCGTTGCGGTTGCGTTCACCGCTGCGCCTGATGTACCCGGAATCGTGGAACAGCGCGCAGACGATGCCCATCATGGTGCGCTCCACGCCCAGGCGGTCGCCAACCGCACAGCTTTGCTGGTAGCCAGCCAGCAGCCGCGCCATCGCCAGGGTCACGTCCAGCGAGTGCTGCTGGTCGTGATAGAGCGTGTCACAGCCCACGTAGCCTTCAAGCTGCCCGCGAAAGAGCCGGCGGAAATCGTGAAAGGCCATCCACAGCGGATCGAAGGCGGCGCCGGGGCAGGCCACCGCGAACAGGTCCTCGACCGCTTCGCGTACGGCGTCCACGGAACTCACGCGCACCGTGTTGGTGACGTCGTATTCGCTGCGGCGGGGAAAGGGCCCGGTCGACGGGACTTCCGCCCCGGCCAATTCGCCGACATTGATGTTCTGGGTAGCCACGGCAGGGATTCTTGCACGCACCCGGGTGAGCGGCAATCTGCGAAACTGCCCGGACTGTACATTCAGGTCGCCTTTACCACGCTTCAATCGTCCGTCTGCACAAACCCGATCCGCCGCTTCTTCAGTGGCTCGGGCGGGATCATCAACTCGCGGATTGCGTGAAGGATGCCACTGATGGCCTGGTCGTGGGCCTGAAACTTGCCCTCCAGCTCTTCGAGCCGCTTGGCCAGCTCCTTGTTCGAGGCGAGCATCTCGCGCAGCCTGACGAAGGCGCGCATGATCTCGATGTTGACTGCGATAGCCTGGGGCTGTGGAGCACGGAGGACAGCATGGCCACGCCCTGCTCGGTAAAGGCATAGGGCGCATAGCGCCGCCCGCCGCGCCCGGCGTTTGAGATCACAAATTGTGATCTCAAAACATCCAGTTCCTCGCGACTCAGCTGGAACATGAAATCCTCCGGGAATCGTTCGAGGTTGCGCTTGACCGCCTGCACCAGCGCTCGCGTCTCGACTCCATAGAGATCGGCGAGGTCGGCATCGAGCAGTACCTTGTGTCCGCGTAGCCACACGATGGACTGCACGATCCGTGCGGCGCTGGCCGCTGCCTTCTTCTTGCTGGGCATGCCGCTTTCCCAGATCTGTGCTTAACGGTTCACCGTGTGCTTTTGCAGCCTGCACCCGATGAAGTGCATCAAGTACCGTCGTTCTGCTGTATGACGTTTTCGATGGGCAAGGATTCTTGCACGCGGTCCGGGCAGCGGCAATCCGCGTATCGCGGTGAATCGCCGCGATACGCTCAGGTGCAAAGCGGCGGCAGCCCCTGTTCCTGGCGAACCTTCTGCAGCTTGAGCACGCCGTCGAGCGCCTCGTTGCGCGCCTTGCCACGATCAATGTAGGCGGGATCGAACTTGCCCCACTGCGCGTACACCTCGTTGGCCTTGCCGGCGTTGCTCGACTCCTCGGCCGCGATGGCCTCGATCAGCAGCGCGTATGTGCGGCGCTTTGGATCGGTCTCCGACTTGAAAGCCTGCTCGGCCTTGGCGATCGCGCTTACGTGGCGGCACCGGGCGAGATCCTCGCTGGCGGCGAAATTCAGCTCGCCGATCTTCGCTTTCATCGCCGGGTCGTGGACCGGCTTGCCCGTTGCCGCTGTGGGCGCAGGTGCAGGAGTCGGTGCAGGTGCTGGTTGCCGGCTCTTCTGCTGCTCGGCGCCGTATATCGCGCCGACTGCGGCGCCGGAGCTTGCGCCCACCGCCGCGGAACGCAGCGCGTTGTTCACCACGTCGCCGCCCCAGAAAATGCTGCCGACCGCGCCGGCCACCAGACCGCCGACCGCGCCGGTCTTCGCGCCGCGCTCCGCGCCCTGCTGGGCACCCGTGCTGCAGGCTGCCAACGCCAGGGCCATCAGCGCCGCCACTACATCTTTCGACCGCATCGGCACGCTCCCGGAAAAAGGTGTCGGTTTCATTCTACCGCCAGGCATCCTCTGCGGGACCCCTCGTGCGCCGCCGCAACCCTCAGCGGAAAACCGCCAGCACCGGCGCATGGTCCGAGGGCTTTTCCAGCCTGCGCGGCAGCGTGTCGATGATTGTCGCGCTGCAGTCCGCGGCCAGCTCCCTGGAGGCAAGGATCAGGTCGATGCGCAGTCCGCGGTTGCGCCTGAAGCCCATCTCCCGGTAGTCCCACCAGGAAAAGGACTTCTCCGGTTGCTCGGCCAGCCGGAAGGTATCGACGAGGCCGAGTGCGAGCAGGGCCGCGAGCCGCTCGCGCTCGGGCCCGCTGCACAGAACCTGGTCGCGCCACAGCTCGGGATCGTGTACGTCGCGATCCTCCGGTGCGATGTTGAAATCGCCGACGATGGCCAGCCGCGGGTGCTTCTTCAGCTCGCCCTCCAGCCAGCCATGCAGCGCATCCAGCCAGTCCAGCTTGTAGCGGTACTTGTCGGAGCCCACGCTCTGGCCGTTCGGCACATAGACATTGATGATGCGCGTGTCGCCGTAGCTGGCCGCGATCACCCGGCGCTGTTCGTCAGCGAAGTCGGGAATGTCCGTGACGATATCCGCAGGTGCATCGCGCGAGATCAGCGCGACACCGTTGTAGGCCTTCTGCCCGCTGAGCACGCAGCGATAACCGCTGGCCTCGATGTCGGCGAGCGGAAACTTGTCGGCTTCGGTCTTGATCTCCTGCAGCGCCAGCACATCCGGCTCGTTGGCGTTCAGCCAGTCGCGCACATGGCCCAGCCGTTGCCGGATCGAGTTGACGTTCCAGGTGGCGAGCTTCACACAGTGATTCCGGTTTGGGTGATGCCGGTCTGCTTCAGCAGCGCGTCCACATGGGCTGGCCGGCCGCGGAAAGCGATGAAGGCCTCGGCGATGTCCCGCGAGCCGCCGACCTCGAGTATGTTCTGCCTGAAGCGCTGCGCCAGCTCCGCGTTGAACAGCCCGCCTTCCTCGAAGGCCGCAAAGGCGTCCGCCGCCAGGACTTCCGCCCACTTGTAGCTGTAGTAGCCGGCCGCGTAACCGCCGCCGAAGATATGCGTGAAGGCATGGGCGAGGCGGTTCCACTCCGGGTAACGGATGACCGCCACGTCGGCCCGCACTTCGCGCAGGATCGCGGCGACACGCGCGCCGTCGGCCGGTTCGGCTCCGCCATGGATGCGCATGTCGAAGAGCGCGAACTCGACCTGGCGGAGCAGATCCAGGCCGGCCTGGAAATTCTTCGATTCGCGCAGGTTCTTCAGGATGGTCGCCGGCAGCGGCTCGCCGGTCTGGTAGTGGGCCGAGCAGAGCGCAACCACTTCCGGTTCCCAGGCGAAGGTTTCCATGAACTGGCTGGGCAGCTCGACCGCATCCCAGGGCACCCCATTGATGCCGGCGACACTCGGGTAGTCGATGCGCGTCAGCAGGTGGTGGAGCACATGGCCCATCTCGTGGAACAGCGTCACGACGTCGTCGTGCGTGAGCAGCGAGGGCCGGTCACCGGTGGGGCGCGAGTAATTGCAGACCAGGTGGGCCACGGGTATCTGCAGTTGTCCGCCTTCGCGGCTGCGGTTCAGGCACTGGTCCATCCAGGCGCCGGCACGCTTGGTGGAGCGCGCGAAGAAATCGACGTAGAAGCCGCCAACCGGTTTGCCGTCCGGGCCGCTCAGCTGGTAGTAGGCGGCGTTCTGGTCCCAGGTTTCGATGCCCTCGACCGGCGCGACGCGCAGGCCATAGAGTTTTTCGAGCACGCTGAACAGGCCCGACATGACCCGCGGCAGCGGGAAGAAGGGCCGCAGCTCTTCATCGGAGATCGCGTACTTCCGGTGCCGCAGTTTTTCGGAGTAGTAGGCGATATCCCAGGGTTCGAGACTGAAGCCGGCGAAGGCCTCGAGTTCGGCCAGCTCGCGCCGTGCCGCTGCGCGCGAGTGTGCGACCAGGTCCATCAGGAAGGTCCGCACTTCATCCGCCGATTTCGCCATCTTGGTGGCCAGCGAGTAGTCGGCATAATTGGCGTAACCGACAATCTGCGCTGCCTCATGGCGCAAGGCCAGGATGCGCTCGATCACCGCGCTGTTGTCATTGCCGGGCGAGTAATCCGCCTGGTCCGAAGCGCGCGTGGACCATGCCCGGTAGATCTGCTGGCGCAGTTCCCGGTCATCCGCATGCGTGACCACATCCACGTAGGTGGGCTGGTCGAGCTGCAGGATCCAGCCTTCCTTGCCGGATTCCCGAGCCAGCTCGGCGGCCGCCTCCACGACATGCGCCGGAATGCCCTTGAGCCGCTCCGCACCGCTGATGTGCAGTGACCAGGCAGCGGCCGAGTCGAGAACGTTGTGTTCAAAGAGCGCTTCGGTCTGTGCCAGCTCTTCCATGATGGCCTTGAAGCGCGCCTTCTGCTCCTCGGGCAAGTGCACGCCGGCCAGCGTGAAATCGCGGATCGCGAGTTCGAGCAGGCGCTCGCCGCCCTCACTGGCACCCTTCTGTTTCGCCGCCTTGTCGGTGCTGAGCCGCTGATACAACTGGTAGAGCCGCTGGTTGTGGCCGAGCTCGGTGGCATAGCGCGACAGTGCCGGCAGGCAGGCGTCGTAGGCGGCGCGCAGCTCGGGCGCATTGGCCACCGACTGCAGGTGCCGTACCGGTGCCCAGACGCGGTGCAGCCGGTCGCCCAGCGCCTCGAGCGGCAGGATCAGCGCCTCGAAGTCGGGGGCTGACTGGCTGGCGGCCTCGATCAGTTGCTCGAGTTCAGCGCGGCTGGCCTCGATGGTTTCGAGTACCGCCGGTTCGACGTGTTCTGGCCGGATATGTGCAAAGGCCGGCAGGCCGGTGGCCTGCAGCAGGGGATTGTTGTTCAAGACGCTGACCTGGGCTGTAGTTGCGCAATATCGCGCCCCGGAATGCTAACGGAAAGCGCGATGAATCCCCAAGATGCGAATCACCCGATTCCGTCCGCTTGCTAGACTTGCCGCCTCTCTACGGTGCAACAGGGCGATGCGCATGGCGGAACGGTTTGATCTCATCGTGATCGGCGGTGGCAGCGGTGGTCTGGCCGCCGCCCAGCGTGCCGTGGAATATGGCGCCCGGGTGGCAGTGGTCGAGTCGGCCGCCCTCGGTGGCACCTGCGTCAACGTCGGCTGCGTGCCGAAGAAGCTGGTCTACAACGCGGCCAGCCTGGCGCACCTGATGCACGATGCCCGCGACTACGGTTTTGCGGTGACCGTCACCGGCCAGGACTGGGCCGGCTTCAAGGCCAAACGCGATGCCTACATCCAGCGCCTGAACGGCATCTATGCCGGCAACCTGGCGCGCAAGAACATAAAGCATGTCGTCGGCCGGGCGCGCTTCCTGGATGCGCACAGTGTCGACGTCGACGGCCAGCAGCTGTCGGCCGCGCACATCATCATCGCCACCGGCGGTCGCCCGCTGGTTCCGGACCTGCCCGGCAGCGAGCTCGGCCTGGTCTCGGATGATTTCTTTGCCCTTACGGAGCGGCCACAGCGGGTCGCCCTGGTCGGTGCCGGCTATATTGCGGTCGAGTTTGCCGGCGCACTGCGTGCGCTCGGTTCGGAGGTCACGCTGCTGGCCCGACATGCCCGCGTGCTCCGGCATCTGGACGAGTCGCTGCAGGAAGGCGTGCTGGAAGCGTTCGCTGCCGACGGCATCAACTTTGTCGGCAATGCGGTGCCATCCGGGCTGCAACGCTCGGCGCAGGGCCTGCAGCTCGACACTGCGGATGGTCGCAGCCACGGTCCCTTCGATGCGCTGTTCTGGGTGGTCGGTCGCGTGCCGGCGACCGCCGGCCTGGGTCTGGAGGCCGCCGGTGTGCAGACCGACAAGGCTGGCTTCGTGCCGACCGACGCGTACCAGGTCACCAACGTGCCGCATATCTATGCGCTCGGCGACGTCACCGGCCGCGCGGCGCTCACGCCGGTGGCAGTGGCGGCCGGCCGGCGCCTGTGCGACCGGGTGTTCGGCGGCATGCGCGGCCGGCATCTCGACTACAACAACATCCCCACGGTGATCTTCAGCCATCCGCCGATCGGCACCTGCGGGCTGAGCGAGGCGGAAGCGCGCGAAAAGTTTGGCGATGCAGTAAAAGTCTATAGTTCGAATTTCGTGCCGCTCTGGAATGGCATGACCACGCACAAGCCGAAGACACGCATGAAGCTGGTTACCGCCGGCGCGGAGCAGAAGATGGTCGGTTGCCATATCATGGGCCCCGGCGCCGACGAGATGCTGCAGGGTTTCGCGGTGGCGATCCGCATGGGTGCCACCAAGCGCGACTTCGACGACACCGTGGCCATCCATCCCACCGTCGCCGAAGAACTCGTCACCATGCGCTGAAAAGGTGTCAGATTTATTTTCCCGCTTCCGTGCCGGATCAGGAGAGTCACATGAACAAGACTGCGATGACAGCATCAATCCGCGTGGGCTTCTGCATGCTCGCAATGCTGTGCCTCAGCGTGCCCTTTGCCGTCCACGCCTCTACCGCTGCCGAGATCGATGCCAAGGTCAATGCGGCGCTGGCCAGGCTGAAAGCGGAAGTGCCGGGCTCGACGCAGGTGCTGGCCGATGCCAAGGGCGTGCTGGTCTTTGCCGAGGTCATCAAGGCCGGCTTCGTGATCGCCGGTGAAGGTGGCGAGGGTGCGCTGCGCATCGGCGGCAAGACCACCGGCTACTACAGCATTTTCTCCGGTTCGGTCGGCTTCCAGGCCGGCGGCCAGAAGCGCGACATCATCATGGTGTTCCTCGACGCCGATGCGCTGAAGCAGTTCCGCGACAGCAAGGGCTGGAAGGCCGGCGTCGATGGCAACGTCACGCTGATCGACACGGGCGCGAGCGGCACCATCGATACCGCAACGCTCAAGAAACCCATCGTCGCCTTCATGGTCGGCCAGAAGGGCCTGATGGCCGGCATCTCGCTGGACGGCTCGAAGATCACCAGGCTCGAGCGCTAGCCGATACCTTTTCTAGGCGACGCTCTGCATGCGGTTGGCGAAATCACGTCCTGAGGTGGCTGGTGGCAGCGGTTTTCCTTCCCGCTGGTACAGGGCAATCGCCTCCTCGACGATCTCGCAAAGTTCCTCGAATACCAGTTGCTCATCGTCGCCATGACACCCGCCGAGGATGAGTCCTGGAGCGCTGCCGACGTAGCACTGGTCCTCTTCAGACCATTCCACGATCTTGGCATACCTTGCGCTGGCCTTCATTCCCTTACCTCTGAAACGGCCCTGCGAACTGCCTGGATCTGATACTGCCTAGCATCGTCGCCGAGTTTGCCTGAAATCGTCACCGGCTTCGACAACGCGGGATGGACATAATTCCTGTGGCTGCCTTTGCCACCACGGTTGCTGAAGCCTGCGCGCTCCAGTTCCCCGATCAGATCCCGGACTCTCGGCGGCATTATCGGGAGTACCTGATGAATGCTGTACAGCAAACTGCGTGGCGAAACACAGCGTCAGCGAGGCGGCCTGCCCGTATGGAAGCCTCACGAAAGCCTGAGAGACGCTGCAAGGGTAGTTGCTGGTGTCCCCCACAATCACGCCGCGAAAGGCGCGTAAGTGACGGGAAAATAAATCTGACACCATTCTGCAGAAAGCGACGTTGACGGCAGCCCTTTGGCGGTCCTAAGATCTGACCAGACTGGTCAGAATAAGGCTTTGGCCATGACGAGCTGGCAACTGCAGGACGCCAAGGCGAGGTTCAGCCAGGTGGTTAAATCGGCTGTTACCGACGGACCGCAGCAGATCACCGTGCATGGCAAACCGGCAGCGATCGTGCTGTCGGCGGATGACTATGCCCGCCTTGCAGGCGGCAAGCCGTCGTTCGTCGATTTCGTGCAGCAATCGCCCCTGCGCGGTGCTCCGCTGGTCGTCAAACGCGCTCGCTCGCCCGCGCGCCGCATTCGCCTGTGAGTTATCTGCTGGATACGAATGTGGTGTCCGAGCTGGCCAGGCCCAGGCCCGCACCCGCCGTCGTGGACTGGGTGCGGTCAGTGCCCGATGAATCGCTTCACTTCAGCGTACTGAGTCGGGGTGAGTTGCGCAGCGGCGTCGAGCGCCTGCCACCGGTATCTGCCGCGGTCGCGGATTGCTGGGGTCGCCTGATGGCCGACAGCCGCCGACCGCTACCCGCCGTGGACAGCCTGCTGGCCGCAACGGCCCTGCACCACGGCCTGCGGATGGTCACGCGCAATGTTGTGCACTTCCGGTTCCACGGCCTCGATGTCATTGATCCGTGGTCGGGAAAATAAATTTGACGAGCTTTAAAAACCCAGCGAGACCGTCAGTATGGCGGTCATGGCTGAGGTTGCTATGGTAATTACTAGCCCAGCTAATCCATCCTTGTGATCGCTATACCAAAGTTCGCAACGGCCCATCCTGCTATCAAGCTTGCGGGCAATGTCTGCGCCAAGTGCAGTCAATTGAACTCGAAAAATATCCGATTCATGTGTGTATGAGACGTAGCCCGCAGCAGCGAGATAAGCTAACGGCCGTAGTACATCAGTGAGTACGGTTGCGAAAGACCCAATCGGGTCTGATGTGCTAACGGGACAGGATTTTAGCCTTTTGTCAGTGCCGCGCCAGTTACGGCCGTTCGGGATGGGTGTATCCAGTAACCACCGGAGTTCGGGCGCGTTGTATAAAAGTTCACAAGCTACAAGTTCACGCTCAAAATAGAGGCCGTGAAGTAATCTACGCTCCATCTCGTTCATCGTTGCACTCGCTGCTGAATAGATCGCTATTCTCCGAATACTATGCGCTGCGCCGAGCCATCTGACCATCTCCGGAGAAAGACTACCTAGGTAATTTCGTCCATCTGATACCGATTGGACCCTCTAGCATCGCAGGCGGTTTTCGCAGCGAATGACTCGCTTCACTCCGTTGCTCCCCTTGCAATCAGGTATTCAGCGATCTTATTTGCCGTATCTGGGTCCCGTGCTCTGGAGCGATTGCGCGCATGATAAAGCGCCGTTCTACCGGCGTTGTTCCTCGCGTTTATGTCGGCACCAGCCGCAAGCAAATAGACAACGGCGTCTAGATTTCCGACCTCTGCCGCTTGCATCAATGCCGTTCGATGCGGCAAACCGAAATGTGCGTTGACATCTGCTCCGCTCTCGACAAGAAGCTGCATTGAAAGCGGCTTGCGGCTCTCGATAGCCCATGCCAGAGGAGTATTTAGCATCCACTCCGTGTTCGGGTCTGCACCGTTGTTTAGCGCGTATTTGATACCGGCAATATTTTCGCTATTTACCGCTGCGACTAGATCCGCTTGAGTTGTCGTGTCCTTGAGAAGGGTTTGGACGACTGATTGACCTGCTCCGACAAAAACCACCGCTACGGTTGCTATGGTCAAGGCCAAGGCCCGCCGCTGGCGAAAGACAAACACAAGCACTGCGGCGCAAAGAAAAAACAGACCGAATGTTGCACCTACAGCGTAGGCCACCTCCCGTGAGTGAGTTATGCGCCACGTTGATGCAGCAATTACCTTGAACTTCAGCCATGCAAAGGGAATAGACCATGCCGCCATCACTATGGCGACCAAAAAAACTATCGAGCCTTCGGCGTATTGAAAAGGTTGCTATTCCAATTACTACAGAAAATCCTGACGAGATCGCGATCGCGACCATGTTCGTTGCGATCCACATAACCGGAAGGATTACTAGGTAATAGCCCATATTAAAAATATCCGCGACGAATGGAGCTATGCAAACCTACATCAAACGTCATGGTGACAATAGGGATAATCCGCTTTTTGAATAAGCGGTTTTGTCTTTAATTTGTGTTCTGAGTGTCAGGAGATGCAGTGCCAATAAATCTGACACCTTTTCACTTTTCAGGGCAGCAGCACGGTGGAGCCGGTGGTCCTGCGGCTTTCCAGGTCGCGGTGTGCCTGCGCGACATCCTTCAGGGCGTAGCGCTGACCGATCTCGATCTGCACGGCGCCGCTGCCGATCACGCCGAACAATTCCGCGGCGCCGGCATCCAGGTCGGCCTTGCTGGCGATGAAATCGAACAGCGAGGGGCGGGTGAGGTGCAGCGAGCCGCGCTTCACCAGCTCCATCGGCGAGAACGGTTCTACCGGCCCGGAGGCATTGCCGAAGGTCACCATGGTGCCGTGCCGGCGCAGGCAGTCGAGCGACTGCATGAAGGTGTCCTTGCCGATCGAGTCATACACCACGGCGACGCCGCCGCCCGACAGTGATTTCACCTTCGCGACAAAATCCGCATCCTTGCCGAGCACGGTCTCTGCACAGCCATGCGCGCGGGCCAGTTCGGCCTTGGCTGGCGAACCCACCACGCCGATGACTTTCGTGCCCAGCGACCTGGCCCACTGCGCGACGATCGCGCCGGTGCCGCCGGCGGCGGCATACAGCAGCACGGGATCGCCGGCCTGCACCCGGTAGCTCCGCCGCAGCAGGTACCAGGCTGTCAGTCCCTTGAGCATCGAGGAGGCGGCGACCTCGGCGCTGATGCCGGCCGGCAGTTTGAGCGTGCGCTCGGCCGGCCAGTTGCGCTTTTCGGCATAGGCGCCGGGCGGCAGGCCGGTATAGCCGACCGCCTCACCGACGCGAAAGCCGCTGACCCCGGGGCCCACGGCTTCCACCACGCCGGCCGCTTCGGTGCCGAGCCCGGCCGGCAGGCTCAGTGGATACAGGCCCGAGCGGTGGTAGGTGTCGATGAAGTTCAGGCCCACGGCGGTCTGGCGGATGGTGAGCTCGCCGGCCCCCGGCGGCGGCAGCTCAACCTGCTCCCACTGCATGACCTCGGGTCCACCAAAGGAGTGAATGCGAATGGCTCCAATCATCACGACCGCCTGCTGGAAAATGCTGCAAAAAGGAGGACCGGCGCCGCTGCGCCGATGTGCGACAGTATAATCCTGCAGCACGAGATCACTCGATTGCATGGCGGGTCTGTGCGAGCCGCTGCCAGGGAGTAAAAGAATAATGACCGAAACCATCCTGATCGCCGGTGCCGGCCACGCCGCTGGCCAGGCCATCGTCTCGCTGCGCCAGGGCGGTTACGTCGGCAAGCTGATACTGGTCGGGGAAGAGCCCTATCTGCCTTACCAGCGGCCACCGCTGTCGAAGAAATTCCTCGCTGGCGAGCTCGACGTGCCACGCCTGCTGGTGCGGCAGGAGAAGTTCTATGCCGAGCACGAGGTCGATGTCCGCCTGTCGACCCGCGTGACCGCCATCGATCGCACCGCCCGCACGGCAACGCTGGGCAGCGGGGTGACGGAGCACTGGAACAAGCTGGTGATCGCTACCGGCAGCCGGGTTCGCAAGGTGTCCCTGCCCGGGGCCGGGCTCGCTGGCGTGCACTACCTGCGCAACATCGAGGACGTGGATCGTATCCGCGACGACTTCCGGCCGGGCGCAAGGCTGGTGATCGTCGGTGCCGGCTATATCGGCCTGGAGGTTGCGGCAGTCGCCGTGATGCGCGGCCTCGACGTTACCGTGCTGGAGCTTGCCGATCGCGTCATGGCCCGCGGTGGCGCACCGCTGATCTCGGACTTTTTCACCCGGGTACACCAGCAGGCCGGGGTCAAGATCCGCTGCAATACCGGCGTGAATGCCTTCAACGGCATCTCGCGCGTACACGGCGTGACCCTGAGCGATGGCAGCGAAATTCCGGCCGACCTGGTGATCATCGGCATCGGCATCCTGCCCAATGTCGAACTGGCCGAGGCCGCGGGCCTGCCCTGCGATAACGGCATCGTGGTGGACGAGTATTGCCGGACCAGTGACGCCGACATCCTCGCGATCGGTGACTGCACCAACCATCCGAACGCGCTGCTCGGCAAGCGGCTGCGGCTCGAGTCGGTGCACAACGCGCAGGAGCAGGCCAAGACGGCTGCCGACACCATACTCGGCAAGCTGGAGCCCTATGCGCAGATCCCGTGGTTCTGGTCCGACCAGTACGACCTCAAGCTGCAGTTTGTCGGCCTGTCGGCGGATAACCAGCAGGTCGTGGTGCGCGGCGAGCCGGAGTCGCGTTCTTTTGCGGCCTTCTATCTGGACGAGGGCCGGCTGTCCGCTGTCTATGCGATCAACAGCCCGCGTGAGTTCATGCTGTCGAAGAAACTCATCGCCAGCGGTGCGCGGCCCGACCGCAAGGTATTGCGCGACATGTCGATACCGTTCAAGGACATCGCCGAATCGCTGGGCGCCTGAGGCCTTTTATGACAAAAAAATCTGGCACCTTTTCCCGTTACGCGGTTTCGGCTGCATCGGGGCGACTGGGCCACGCGGTACTGCCTGCGCTGATTGCCGCCAGCGGCACGAAGAATGTCGTGGCCATCGCCCGCAACCCGGACAAGGTCCAGGTGGCCGGGATCGAAAAGCGTGCCGGCGACTACAACTCGGTCGAGAGCATGACCGCCGCACTGGCCGGCATCGACACGCTGATCATGATCTCGGCCCCGGTCGGCAACTGGGACCGGGTAGCGATGCACCGGAATGTGATCAACGCCGCCCGGCAGGCCGGTGTCCGCAAGATCGTCTTCACCAGCGTCATCGGCGGCGGCCAGGAACAGGACACCTGGTTCTGGGGCACCCAGCAGGTGAACCGGCAGACCGAGCAGGACCTGCAAGCCTCGGGTCTCGAGTGGGTGATCGCGCGCAACGGCCTGTACCTGGAGCTGGACCTGCGCCACATCATGCATGCCAGTGAATCCGGCGTTTACCGCAATGTCGGCGCGGAGGGCCAGTGTGGCTACATCACCATCAGCGAGCTGGCCTATGCGATCGCCCGCCTCGCCCTCGACGACCGTCACAACGGCAAGTCCTTCAATCTCGTCGGCGACAACCAGACCCAGGCGGCGCTGGTGCAACTGGCCAACGAGGTCTTCGGCCTGAAGGTGCGTTACGAGACGCTCAGCGATGAGGAAAACATCGCCCTGCTGATGCAGGACGAAAAGATCGCGGCGCGCGGCCAGGAGGTTGCCCGCATGCTCACCGGCTGCTTCCAGTGCGTCCGTAACGGCGCCTTCGATGTCCGTTCCGATTTCGAGGCGGCAGCAGGGCGGCGGGTGAAAAGCACCCGTCAGATGATGGAAGAACTGCGCGCCAGCCTGCCCGGCTAATCAGGTGGCCGGCGCAGCCTGCCTGAGCCTGAACTGCCGCAATCCGGTCCACAGGATCAACGCCGCAACCGGCGCGCTCACGGCGTTGACGATGGCGATCGACTGGCCAACCGCCATGTCATCCATCAGTACATAGACGGTGATGAAGCCGACCAGGGTTGGCCCCATGATGGTGGATATCAGGTTCATGCACAGCATCCACACCGCCGAGATCTGTGCGCGCATCTCGTTGGGCACCATCACCTGGATGACCATTGGCGCCGCAGCCTGCGAGATGCAGGCGCAAAAGACCAGCGGGCCGATCAGCCACAGCGCAAGCGTCGGGTCGCTGCCGGTCGTTGCGAACAGGCTCAGCGGAACGATCGCGAGAGCCGCGCCGATGCTGACCCGGAACGGCGCATCCGCATGGCCGCGCTTTTGCAGGTAATCGATTGCCCAGCCGCCGAAATACACGGCTGCGGGCGACAGGACGAGCAGCATCAGGCCGAGCACGTATCCCGTCTCTGCACGGGCAAAACCCAGTACCCGGTTCAACCAGGTCGGCGCCCAGGCCAGCACCGTGGTGATCGGCACCACCAGCAGCCCGAAGCCGGCGAAGTGGGCGAAGAACAGCCGGCGATGGCTGCGGATGTAGGCGAGGACCTGCCGCAGCGGAATGCCCGTGGTGGCACCGCTGGTCTTGCCCCGCCGCGCCGGTTCCCTGACCGTCAGCATCAGCAGGGCAATGAGCAGTCCCGGCAGGCCGACCACGAAAAAAGCCAGCTGCCACATCCGCACCTCGCCCAGCACCGGCAGCACCTGGCCGTCATAGGCCGACAGCATCTGTACGGCCGCACCGCCGACCAGGAAGGCGATGCCCGCGCCGAGCATCGCGCCGGACTGGTAAACGCCGAGCGCGCGGCCGAGTTTTTCGCGGGGAAAGTAATCCGCGATCATGGAATAGGCGGCAGGCGAGAGCGCGGCCTCGCCGACCCCTACGCCAACGCGCGCGAGAAACAGTTCGAAAAAACTGCGGGCGAGTCCGCAGGCGGCGGTCATCAGGCTCCAGATGGCGATGCCCGTGGCGATGATGCCGCGCCGGCTGACGCGGTCAGACAGCCGCCCGATCGGAATGCCGAGCAGTGCATAGAAGAGTGCAAAGGCGAAGCCCTGCAGCAGGCCGATGCCGAAATCGCTGACCCCCAGGTCTGCCTTGATCGGCTCCACCAGCAGCGCGATGACGATCCGGTCGATAAAGGAAAAGATGAAGGCAATCACCAGGACGGCAACCGCATACCAGGCCCGCAGCGGAGTCGGCCAGACTGAAGGTGCCACCTTCTAGCGTACCGGTGGCGGACTGGCCTTGAGGGACAACTGCCAGCCTGGTTCGCCCGATGCCGCCATCAGCAGGCTCTCGCGGATCTCGCCGATGAAGCCGGCATAGCGGCCGGCAGCGCCGTTGACGCCGGCCAGATGTCCCGCTGGCGGCTGCGCCGAGAGCGGATACACGGGCGCGGCTTCACCATCGATGCCCGGCAGCAGGTTCAAAAAGCGGTCCTGCAGCAGCGGCCAGTAGTTGCTGTAGCCACTGGCAAAGACGCTGCCCTCGCCGGGCCAGAAGATGTTCCAGTAATCAAAGGTACCGAGTTGGGCGCGCCACAGCGAATTCTGCTCTGACAGCGTCGAGATTTTCACCGCCAGTGCCGCTGGACGGCCATCGCCGGCGGGCAGCACGACGATCCCGATACGCAGCTTGGCGAGCGCCGGCGTTGCCAGTGCATTTTCCGCAGCACGGTCCGCGCCGCGAAACAGGCTGGCGAGATCCGGGCTCATGCCGCGGTAATCATCCATCCGGTAGCTCTTGTCGGGCACGAGGTTGGCCTGCAGGGGCGCCGGCCGGTCACCCGTCGTCAGCGGGTTGAAGAGCACGAACGCAGTGCCGGCGAGCATGCCGGGCAACAGGCCGGCGAGGGCGATCGGCCAGCGCTTCTTCACTCGATGCTCTCGCTGAGGGTGGAAAGCACGATCCGGCCATGTGCCCGGCCCTCCGTGCCCAGACCATCGAATTGCCAGGTTTCCCTGAAGCTGCCGGACAGTCCGGCAAACTCGCCGGTGCCGCGCAGGATCCGGCCCGCGTAACGGGGCGTGGCAGCGGTGACGCGCTGCTCCTTGCGGCCTTTCCAGAACGCGGGATCCTGTATGGCGCTGAGGGTGATCATGCCGTTGAGGGTATCGCGCTGGCGGGCGGTCGTGTCGAACATGTCGGGCTGGCTCAGGAAGATCGCCCCACGACCGGGTATCACCACCAGCCAGTTGGATGTCGAGCGGTTCGCATCGGCGATGGCGCCACCGGTACCCGCCAACCGGGCGGCGACGCCGATGACGTTGTCGGCCGTATCGCGGACGCGGAAGGTTTCGGCCGAGACACGCTGGCCGGTGCTGTCTTCGAGTACCGCTGCGCCGGTTGCAGCTTCCGCCGGCAACTCCATGACGGTCTCGCTGCCGCGCGCGATGCGATCATCCGGCCAGCGAATGATGAAATCTTCCTGGCGTCCACCATCAGGCAGCACGGTCGTCAGCGAACGATACCGTGCGTGCTCGGGCAACGGCCAGAAACTGGCGGCCAGTCCGGCGAGCAGCAGACCGGCAAAAAAAGAATTCCAGAACAGCCGCGACATCTTCGGGCCCCACCCGTTTGACGGCAGTCGCATCAGTGTAAACGCCCCGCCCGGGCAACTACAGTGCGGCCGTCACGTCACGGGCACACCGCGCTTGCCGGTCAGGCCAGGTAGCGCGCCAGGTATTCGTCGAAGTCCAGCACATCGCCGGCTTCCATCTGCGCCTGCCTGAGCAGCGATTCGCGGGCCTCGGTGGCCAGCAGCTCGCGATGCTGGTTCAGTTCCGGACCCAGCGACAGGAAGTACTCGCGGGTGCGACGCGCGAGGTCCAGGCCATAGGCCGCCAGCGACTGCTGCCGGTCGCGCAGCTCGGCGATCAGTGCCGCCGAGGGCGTCTGCGCCGGATCCTCGATACCCCGTGCGTGATGCCGGATCGCCTCCACGTGTCCCTGCCTGCCGTCAGGATCCAGCAGCCGGGCGACGGCCACCATCTCCTTGCAGATCGCGCTACCCCAGGCCTGCAGGGGAATCTCGCCTTCGCCGCGTCGCAGGCGCAGGCCGGGCTCGCGTCCGCGCCGTGCCACCAGGCCGTGGTTCTGGTCGATCCGCTCCTGCTCGGCGGCGGAGATCGGTGGACTCTCGAGCAGCAGGCAGTAGATCAGGAAGACTTCCAGGAAACGCAGCTGCCGCTGGTTGAGACCGACCGGATCGGCGGGGCTGATATCCAGCGCCCGCAGCTCGATGTATTGCACGCCGCCGCGGCGCAATGCCGCCGTGGGGCGCTCACCGCGTTGTATGACACGCTTGGGCCGGATCGTGCTGTAGAACTCGTTTTCGATCTGCAGCTGGTTGGCATTGAGCTGCCGATACTCGCCATCGACCTTCACGCCGATGCGGGCAAACTCCGCACGCGGCAGTTTCGTGGCCTGGTTCAGGTCGCGGATGTATTCGTCGAGGCTGTTGGCCGAAACCACCAGTTTTGCCTGCACATCGTTGCGATAACCGAGGTCGCTCATGCGCAGCGAGGTGGCCCAGGGGCCGTACAGGGTCGCCGTGTCCAGTTCCGCCAGTCCCGACTCGCGGCCCTGCACGAAACTCTTGCACAGTGCCGGTGAGGCGCCGAACAGGTACAGCAGCAGCCAGTCCATGCGCCGCACATTGCGTACCGCGGCGAGGTAGGCTGCCGAGCGGAAGTCCTGCAGCTCGCTGCGCTCGCCCTCGAGTTCCCGGTACAGGGGCCAGAAGGCATCCGGCAGCGAATAGTTGTAATGCACGCCCGAGATGGCCTGCATGATGCTGCCATAGCGATGGGCAAGGCCGCGCCGGTAGATGGTTTTCATGCGGCCGATGTTGGACGTGCCGTAATACGCAATCGGCACCTCGGCGTCGCTCCTGATCCGGCACGGCATGCTCAGCGGCCACAGCAGCTCGTCGCCGATCCGCTCCATCGTGAACTGGTGGATGTCGCAGAGAAACTGGATGGTCTGCCAGTTGTAGTCCTGCGGCGGTGTGACGAATTCCAGCAGCGCCTCGGAGAAGTCGGTGGTGATGAAGGCGTTGGTCAGGGCCGAGCCGATGGCCTGCGGATGCGGCGTCCCGGCCAGCCGGCCCTCGGGCGTGATGCGCAGGCACTCCCGTTCCACGCCCCGCTGTCCGCCGCGCACCAGGCCGGCGGCCTCGGGTGCGGACAACTTGAGGAGGCGGGTTTCGAGCAGACTGGCCACGCGGCTTCCTTGTTCTTGTTCGCCGGCGGGTGTGCCCCCGCCGGGCCGGCCAGATTACACGTTAACCGGCCGGATCGGCGAGCAGCCGGATTTCGACGCGCTGGTTGGCCCGCGCAGCCCGGTTCCACTCGCCGGCAGTCACGCCGTCTGCGGCGGCGGGATAGGGCACGAGTGGCTCGCTGTTGCCGAAGGCTTCGGTCTCGATGCGGATGGGCCCGTTGCTGACGGCCGGGTCGGCGAGGAAATTGGCAAAGGCCACCGACTGCCGTGTCGATTCGATGCGGGCCTCGCTGGCGGTGAGGCCCAGCCGGTCGCAGCGCGCCACGGGCAACTCGTCGGCCGCCAGTTTCCAGCCGGTGTCACCGCTACGGCGCATGCAGAAGTCGCCGACATGGCTCTCGAGCCGCACCGTGCCCCGGAAATCCAGGCTGCGCAGCCGGTCGAGCAGACCCTTGAGCAGTTCGAGCCGCGCATCGCCGAAGGGCAGTTCGTTGGGCGGATAACTCGCTGCCTGGTTGACGCTCCATTCCAGCGCCGCAGCGACGCTGGCCGAACGGTCGATCACGGCTGGCGCCGTACTCGCGACCGGCTGCGGCTGGCCGGCTGCCGGCGTGCTGCCGGCCAGTTGCTCGTCAAGAGCCTTGATCAGTTCCAGGTTCTGGTGCGCCACGGCACGCCAGCGGGTTTCCGAATCGAGGTGCAGCCAGAAGGAAATCGCCGCGGCGATGGCCAGCACGACCACCAGCGCCCCGGCCGGCCAGAACGGCAGCCGTGTCCTCGGCGCGGCGGGCCGGGGCTCGGCTGGCCGGCTGTCGGGACGCTCGGCCAGCACCTGCCGGACGGTGGATTCAAGGTCGGTGCGCAGGCTGCGGTTGTGGTCGGCGAGCATCTCCTGCAGCCAGCGATGCAGGTCGGACCAGTCCGCAGGAGCATTTACCGACTCTACCCCGGCAAGCCCGCCCGGATGATCGCTGGCGCGACGGGCCGGCACCGGCTCGGCGCCGGGCAGCAGGCGCAGCGAGCGCAGCACCTCGGTGACTTCGACCGGGCGGATCTGCTTGGGCAGTACGCCGACCGCGCCGAGCGCCCGGGCCTGCCCCACGTAGAGGTCACCCGACTGCGAGGTGTACATCATCACGGGGATGGTGGCGGTCGCGGGATTTTCCTTGATCGCCTTCACCGCCTGGAAGCCGTCCATGCCCGGCATCATGTGATCCATGAAGATCACGTCCGGGCGATGGGCAGCCAGGTATTCGAGTGCGGCCTCGGCTGATTCGGCGGTCTCCACCCGCAGTTCGTGTGTCTCGAGCATGCGGCGCAGGGCCTCGCGGGCGGTCCGCGAGTCATCGACGATCAGTGCGCACTTGTAGCCCATGCCAGGGGGTGCCCGACGCCAGCTGGCGAGACCGGCATTCTAAACCCCCGGGGCGCGGCCGCATGCGCGCCGCAACACAGTTGGCGCTGCCGGCAGGCCGATATGCCATAAGCAACTTGTCCGGCTCGTGCCCGGTCGTCATGCTAGGCGTACCGCATGCTCCGCAGGGTACCCGACCGGCCTATGCAGCCTCGTTCCACAGCGCTCCGGCTAGCCCTGGTGTTCGTCGCCGGTGGCTGCGTGCCGGTGCATGCCGCAGTCCCGACGGACATGCTCGTGGCCAATGCCATCATCGGCGCGCTCGTGCTTGCCCTGGTGGCAGTGCTGCTTCTCACCCGGCAGCGCCTGCGGCGCAGGAGCCAGATGATCAGCGAGCTGGCCGATGCGGTGGAACGGCTGGCGCTGCGCGACCATGTCGGTGAGCCGAAGCCGCCGGAACCTGGTGCAATCCCGGGCCTTCCCGGCGAACTGCAGCGCCTGCAATCCGCCCTGCAGAAGGCCGCCAGTTCGCACGACTATCTCAACCAGGTCATTCGCACGATCAGGGATGCGCTCATCGTCACGCGCACGGATGGCAGCATCAACCGGGCAAACCCGGCGGCTGAACGCCTGCTCGGCAGGTCGAATGCCGAGCTGTGCGGTCTGCCGCTCGTCAGCCTGGTTGCCGAAAACCAGCGTGCGGAATTTTCCTTCGAAGACAACCAGGGGCGTGCGCGCGAGACCACCCTGCTGGATGCCGCCGGCGAGCCCGTGCCGGTAAGTTACAGCTGCGCCGCGCTCGGTGGCGATGACCCGGCGCTGCGCGGGCATGTGGTCACCCTGCGCAACATCAGCGAGCGCAAGGCGGCCGAGCAACGCATCCGTTATCTGGCGCGCATCGATGCGCTGACCAAGGTGCCCAACCGCATGCAGTTCCAGCACCTGTTGCAGCGCGCCCTGGCGCGTGCGCGGCGTGGCAAGCATCGCCTCGCACTCATCTACATGGACGTGGACAAGTTCAAGGAGATCAACGACACCTTCGGACACACCGCCGGTGACCTCTGCCTCGAGACGCTCACCACGCGACTGCGCAACGTCCTGCCCGAGGGTTCGGTGATCGGCCGCCTGGCCGGTGATGAGTTCGGCGTGATCCTCGACAACCTGGACCCGGGACGCAACCTGCGCGCCGAGGTTGTCGCCACCACCCGCCTGCTGCAGGAAACGATCAGCGAGCCGCTGAATTTCCAGGGGCACCAGATCTACACCACCGTCAGTGCCGGGATCTCGCTGTATCCGGGTGATGGCAACAACGTCATCGACCTGATCCGCAACGCCGATGCGGCGCTCTACCGCGCCAAGCGGCAGGGGGGTGGCGCGCTCGACGTGTATCACCCGGACATGAACGCCGCGGCCGTTGACCGGCTGATGCTGAAGAGCCGCCTGCGCAAGGCCTTCGAGAAAAACGAGCTGCGCGTCCACTACCAGCCGAAGATCGACCTGCGCGACGGCTCGGTCGCCGGTGCCGAGGCACTGGTGCGCTGGGAACTCACCGATCGTGGCCTGGTGCTGCCCTCCGAGTTCATCCCGCTGGCCGAAGAGAGCAACCTGATCCTCGAACTCGGTGAATGGGTGCTCGACCGGGTCTGTCGCGACTATCGCCACTTGCTGGACAGCGCGATCAATCCGGGCCGGATCTCCGTGAACCTCTCGCTGCGCCAGCTCAAGCAACGTGACTTCATCAGCCGCGTCCGCGCCATCTGCAGCCAGCATCGCGTGCCACCCGAGAGCCTCGAGCTGGAAATCACCGAAACGACGCTGATGGAAGATCCGACACGCACGATGCGGATCCTTGCCGACCTGCACCAGATGGGACTGCGGCTGGCGATCGACGACTTCGGTACCGGCTATTCCTCGCTGAGTGCGCTCCAGCAATTTCCGATCGGCACGCTCAAGATCGACCAGTCCTTCGTCCGCCACGCCACCACCAGCCATGACCAGGCCACGATCGTCGCGCTGATCATCGAGATGGGCCACACGCTGCGCCTCGACGTGGTGGCCGAAGGCGTGGAGTCGGAGGAGCAGCTGCGTTTTCTCAAGGCGCTGAACTGCGACTATGCGCAGGGCCTGCTGTTTGGCCGGGCGATGGCAGCCGACGACTTCCGCGACCTGCTGCTGGACCAGGGCGCCGTGACCAGCCGCTACCGCAGCCTGTTCGCCCGCGGCTGAGGCTGCGGCATAATCTTCTGTCCCGGATAACAATCATTCTCAACTGGAGGCCCCTGCCATGCAGAAATTCATCATGACCGCTGTACTCGGCATCGCATTTGCCGTTGCTGTTCCCGCCCAGGCTGCCTGCGAATACCCGGCCGATGTCGCGCTGCCCGATGGCGCCAAGGCCACCGAGGCGGAAATGAATGCAGGCTCTGCGGTGGTCAAGAAATACATCGCCGACATGGACGCGTACATGGCCTGCCTGGATGCCGAACAGGCTGCCTTGCCGGTCGAGCAGCAGACACCGGAAAACAAGGCGCTGCATGTCAAGCGACACAATGCGGCCGTGGATGCCGAGGAGGCCATCGCCGCACGTTTCAATGAACAGGTCCGCGCCTACAAGGCTGCCAAAAAGTAAGCGCATCCGGACCGGGTCTACGGATCTGGTCCGGGCGAGCCCTGGCAGTTAAAATCCGCGCCCCGCAAACAGGAATCGAAGTCTCATGACCAAAGCCGCGAGAGTGACCATTACCGGTGCAGCTGGCCAGATCGGCTATCAGCTTGCCTTCCGCATCGCTTCCGGGCAGCTGCTCGGACCCAACCAGCCGGTGATCCTGCAGTTGCTCGAAATCACGCCGGCGCTGAATGCGCTGAACGGCGTGGTCATGGAACTCGACGACTGCGCATTTCCGACCCTGCAGGGCGTGGTCGCCACCGACCAGCCCGATGTGGCGTTCCGGGACACGGACTACGCGCTGCTGGTCGGTGCCAAGCCGCGCGGTCCCGGCATGGAGCGCGGCGACCTGCTGCGCGAGAACGCGAAGATCTTCTCGGTGCAGGGCAAGGCCCTCAACGAGCATGCGAGCCGTGGCGTGAAGGTGCTGGTGGTCGGCAACCCGGCCAACACCAATGCACTGATCGCGCAGGCCAATGCGCCCACGCTGAACCCGGCCAACTTCACGGCGATGATGCGCCTCGACCACAACCGTGCCCTGGCGCAGCTGGCGCAGAAGACCGGCACGCATGTCAGCCAGATCAGCCGCATGACGGTCTGGGGCAACCATTCGGCCACCCAGTACCCGGACATCAGCCAGGCCGTGATCAACGAACGGCGCGCCAGCGAGATGGTCGACGCGAAGTGGGTCAAGGACGAATTCATCCCCGTCGTGCAGCAGCGTGGTGCTGCGATCATCAAGGCGCGTGGCCTGTCGAGTGCCGCATCGGCCGCATCGGCGGCCATCGACCACATCCGCGACTGGGCACTCGGTACCCCGGGCGACGACTGGGTCAGCATGGCGGTTCCAGCCGATGGCAGCTACGGCATCAAGGAAGGCATCATCTATTCGTATCCGGTGCGGTGCGCGAAGGGCAAATACGAGATCGTGCAGGGCCTGCCGATCAGCGATTTCAGCCGCGAGCGCATGCAGGCAACCGAAGACGAGCTGCGTCAGGAGCGCGAAGCGATCGCTGCCCTGCTCTGAACCGCCGGTGCCGGGGAGTGCCGCGTCGGTACTCCCCGGCGCACCGCGTGGTTTATAGTCAGTCGCTGCACCAAGTGGGGTGACATGATGACTGACGTCATTATCTGGCTGTTATGGACTGTCGCCCTGCTGGGCGTCGGTCTCGTGCTTGCGTACCGGCGTATCGACCTGCCCACGTCGACGCTGACGCTGGGCGGTGCGCTGTTCATCTACAGCCTGTTCGGCACCGGCTGGGCGACCTGGAAGCTGCTGCTCTGGATCCTGTTCGCCGGACTCCTCGCGCTGAACTCCGTCAGGTTCCGCCGTGAGCGGATCACGCTGCCGCTGTTGCGCTTCTATCGCACGGTCGTGCCGCATCTTTCCGATACCGAGCGCGAAGCGCTGGAAGCCGGCACGGTGTGGTGGGACGGCGAACTGTTTACCGGCTTGCCCGACTGGGGCCGCCTGATGGCACTGCCGGCACCGAAGCTGAGCCCGGAGGAACAGGCCTTTCTCGACGGTCCCACGGAAGAGCTGTGTCGCCTCAGCGATGACTGGCGGATCACCCACGAACTGGCCGATCTGCCGCCCGAGGTCTGGGCCTGCATCCGCCAGCACCGCTTCTTCGCGATGATCATCCCGAAGCGCTATGGCGGCCTCGAGTTCTCGCCGATCGCCGTAGCCGCCGTGCTCGCCAAGCTGTCGAGCCGCAGCGCCGTGGTCGCCTCGACGGTCGGTGTGCCGAATTCGCTCGGGCCGGCGGAGCTGCTGCTGCACTACGGGACCGAGGAGCAGCGCGACTACTACCTGCCGCGCCTGGCGAGCGGCGAGGAGATTCCCTGCTTTGCGCTGACTGGGCCGCGCGTGGGCTCGGATGCCGCCTCCATTCCCGACACCGGCGTGGTCTGTCGTGGCGAGTGGCAGGGCCGGGAGATCATTGGTATCCGCCTCAACTGGGACAAGCGCTACATCACGCTCGCGCCGGTGGCGACAGTACTCGGCCTGGCCTTCAGGCTCCACGATCCCGACCATCTGCTGGGGCCGGAGGAAGATCGCGGCGTGACCGCGGCGCTGATTCCGGTCAGCACGCCCGGCATCACCATCGGCCGACGGCACTTCCCGCTGAACGTGCCCTTCCAGAATGGCCCGACCCAGGGCCGCGACGTGTTCGTGCCGCTCGATGCGATCATCGGCGGACCGGAGCGAGCCGGCCAGGGCTGGAAGATGCTGGTCGAGCAGCTCTCGGCCGGGCGCGGCATCACGCTGCCCTCGAACGCGATGGGCGGCAGCAAGGCCATCGTCTACGCCTCCGGTGCCTACACGCGCCTGCGCCGCCAGTTCAACCTGCCGGTCTGCGAGTTCGAAGGCGTGGGTGAGGCACTGGCGCGGATGGCCGGTTTCACCTACATCATCAATGCCGGCCTGTCGGTCACGGCAACGGCGATTGCGCGCGGCGAGCGGCCCTCGGTACCCTCCGCTGTGCTCAAGTACCACTGCACCGAGCTGGCACGCCGGGTGACCAACGATGCCATGGACGTGCAGGGCGGCAAGGGCATCATGCTCGGCCGCTCGAATTACCTGGCGCGCATCTACCAGGGCATACCGATCGCCATCACGGTGGAGGGTGCCAACATCCTTACCCGCAGCCTGATCATCTTCGGCCAGGGTGCGGTCCGCTGCCATCCCTTCGTGCTGAAGGAAATGGAAGCCGCAAACGATCCGGATTTCAGCCGCGGCCTGCGCGAGTTCGACCGCTACCTGTTTGCGCACATCGGCTATGCGATCAGCAACGCCGCGCGCAGTTTCGTGCTGGCGCTCAGCAACGCGAAGGCCAGCCATGCGCCGGTCGACGGCCCGACCGCACGCTTCTTCCAGCACGTCAACCGCTACAGCGCCGCTTTTGCGCTGCTCGCCGATGTGGCCATGCTGGTGGTGGGCGGTGGGCTCAAGCGCAAGGAGATGCTGTCGGCGCGCCTCGGCGATGTGTTCAGCTCCATCTACCTCGCCAGCATGGTGCTCAAGCACTACGACAACCAGGGCCGCCAGTCGGGTGACCTGCCGCTGGTCGAGTGGGCCTGCCGGACACTCCTCTACCAGGCGCAGGAGCAGATGCACGGGTTCCTGCGCAACTTTCCCAACCGCTGGGTTGCCGGCCTGCTGCGCATCTGTGTTTTTCCGCGCGGTCGCATGTACTCCGCGCCGCCCGATGAACTCGGCCAGCAGATCGTTGCGCTGATCACCCGGCCCACCGATACCCGCGCCCGCCTCTGCGAGGGCATTTATGCGGCCGCCGAACCGGGTTGCGTGATCGGCCAGCTGCAGGCCGCGCTGGAGACCAACGAAAGCCTGCTGCCGCTGCAACAACGCGTGCGCGAAGCGACCAAGGCCGGCCTGTTGCCGCCCGGTGACTTCCACCAGCACATCGAGCAGGCCCGCAACCAGGACATCCTGTCGGCTGAGGAAGCCGAACAGCTGCGTCGTTTCGATGCCACCGTGCTGGCGTTGACCGCAGTCGATGATTTCGATTCTGCCGAACTGCAAAGCCGCGTGCCGGTGGCCCCGCCATGACTGTGTCCCCGACCATCGCCGGCCTGAGCGGCATGGCCCTGTATCTGCCGCCCTGCCGGGTCGACCTGCACAAGTGGTGCGAATGGACGGGCTCGGACTGGGAAAAGATCCGCCAGGTCGTGGGCACCGGCTTCCGCATGCTCGGACCGCAGCAGAGCGTCTACACGATGGCGGCCAATGCCTGCCTGCGCCTGATCGAACGCTACAACGTGGATCCGGCGAAGGTCCGTTACCTCGCGCTGGGGACCGAGTCGAGCACCGACAACTCCGCCGGTGCCATCATCGTCAAGGGCATGCTCAACATGGCCCTGCATGCACAGGGCCGACCGCCACTGGCGCGCAACTGCGAGGTGCCCGAGTTCAAGCACGCCTGCCTCGGCGGCGTCTATGCGCTGCGCGCCGCGCTGCGGTTCCTGCAGTCGGACGGCAGCGATGGCGTGGCCATCGTCGTGTGCACCGACAAGGCGCTGTACGGGCGCGGTACCACCGGCGAGCCCACGCAGGGCGCCGGTGCGGTGGCGATGCTGCTGGAAAGCCGGCCGAGGCTGGCGGCCATCGACCTGCGCCGGGCCGGCACCGCTTCCGAGTATCGTGGCATCGATTTCCGCAAGCCACTGGTGACACGCCCGGGCAGCAGGGCCGAAACGACCTCAATCGATATCCCGGTTTACAACGGGCGTTATTCCACCAACTGCTACATCGATGAAATCCACCAGGCACTCGACCACCTGTACAGCCGTTCCTCGCTGACCCCGGTCGGCTACCTGCGCAGTCTCGAGGCCATATTCATGCACCGGCCCTACCAGCGCATGCCGGAGACCGGCCTCGGGCTGGCCTGGCTGTTCGCACTGGCACGCGGCGATGCCGCCGACCGCGCCGAACTCGCCGGCTACTGTCGCGGGGCCGGCTTCGCCGTCGAGGAAGTCATCGCCGAGATGAACGCTGCGCCCGAACTGGACCAGCTGGCCGTGCAGGCACGCATCCATGAAGAGGTGTTTCCGCTCAGCAATACCGTGCTGAAAGTCTTCCGGCAAAGCGAGGCCTACAGCCAGCAGGTGCTCGGCAAGATGACGCTGGGTTCGGAGTGGATGCGCGAGGTCGGCAATCTCTATACCGGCGCCTTGCCGGCATGGCTGGCGGCGGGATTTGCCGATGCAAGACAGCGCGGGATGGAGCTTGCGGGCAGGGAGCTGCTCGCGATCGGTTATGGCAGCGGTGATGCGGCCGACGCGATCCCGATGCACGTCGTCGAGGGCTGGCAGGATGCGGCGGCGCGGATCGGCGTCGAGACGGCGCTGCAGCCCTGCGTCGACATTTCCGCCGAACAGTACCTGGCCCTGCGTGAAGGCCGGCAGCCGGACGACCTGCACATCGAGCACGCCGGCGAATTCGTCATCGACCACATCGGTGCGCGCTCGGACCGCAGCTTCCAGGATATCGGCGTCGAGTACTACCGTTACCTCGGCTGAGCGTTGTTGCTGACCGCAAGTCCGGGTGCGCAGAAGCCGGCTGCCAGGCAGTGGTAGCCACGCGCGGTGAAATCCCCGGCGAGCGCAGCCAGTGCCGGTGCCGATGCGCTCAGCGCGAGGCCAAAATCACCACCGCCTGCCCCTGAAGGTTTGTAGACCGCTCCATGCGTGCGGGCGATTTCGGACATGGCCAGGTGTCCCCCGCTCCAGATGCCGATATCCGTATCCCGATCCAGTTCCTGCAGGGCCGTGCTATAGCGGTCGAGTGCGGCCAGCACCGCCGGTACATCGGCCCCTTGCCATGCCGACAGCGTCTGGCCGGCGATCTCGCCGAGCCGGGTCATGTGCCCGGCACAGGCGTCGGCCTGCCGTGCGCGGTAGTCCTGCAGCCGGGCCAGCATGGCTGGCGTCGAGGCGCTGTTGCCCGACCAGATGGCGAGCAGGTGCAGGCCGCTGGGCCAGTCGAGCGGCGTCGTGCGTGGTCCTGCCGCGTCCGGCCCGGCTGCGATGCTGATCACGCCACCGGCTACGGCAGTCGCCACATCGATGCCGCTGCCGCTGCCACCCTGCAGTTTCCGGTGGGCGGCACAGCAGAGCGCGATGAGTTCCTCCTGTTCCGGCCTTGCCGCGTTGGCATGCTCGAGGAGGACGGCCATCAGCGCGACCAGTACGGCGGCACTTGAACCCAGCCCGAGCTTGCTGCGCTGGCCGGCTGCATCCTTGCGGTGAAAGGCGGCCGTGTCGAGTTCGATCCGGCAGGCCGGAAGCCTGGCCGGCCACAGGCCGTGCGCAGCGAGCGTGGCGATACAGGACTCCAGCGGCAGGCCGAGCGCGCCAGGTGATTTGCCCAGCCAGCGCGGTGCGCCGCCCGCATCCAGCCGGAAGCCGAAGCACTCGCCGGTGTCCGGGATGCGCAGTTCGCTGTCGGGTCCCGGTAGCGGTTCCAGTCTGGCGATTGCCGGGACATTCACCGCCACGGCGATGCCGGGTGCGCCGCAGAGCACGGCGTACTCGCCGACGATGACGAGTTTGCCGGGTGCCCGGGCCTCAATCACCGGCAGCACGCAGTCGCGCTCCTGCGCCGAGCGGGCTGCGCAGTATCTGGCGTACGCCGTCGATGGCGCCGAGCGCAGCGGCCACGTCGCCGGCGGCTGCCGGCAGGCAGACGGCCTTGAGCTGCGGCCCCGCATCGATGGTGAAGAACACCGGTACCCCGCCGGCACGCAGCTCGCGGACCCGCAGCAGGCAGGCCAGGGTGGCCGGCGTCCAGTAGATCAGCGGTGGCCGCGTGCTCAGCATCACCGCGTGCATCTTCAGGCAGTTGTGCTCGGACAGTTCGGCCAGTGCGGAGAAGTCCCGGTTCCGGACCGCGGCGATGCCGGCCTCTAGGTCGGCCGCGTGGCTTCCCACCCAGGCCGGATAGTAGGGTGAGGTCTGCTCGCTCAGCGTCATGCCCTGCCGCGAGCTGATGGCCTTCTGGCCGGTGGCGGTTACCGCCACGACGATTTCCAGCGGCCAGTCAGCCGGCGTTGCCAGCTGCGTGCAAACGGTGGTGGCAGCCTGGTTTTTCAGCAACACGATGCCGCCTGCCAGCGAGCGCGCTGCCGACCCGGAACCGGTGCGCGCGATCTCGGCCAGCCGCGCCGCCGGCAGGCGCAGGCCGAGGGCGCCGGCCGCGGCCACCAGCAGGGCGGCAAATCCGGAGGCCGACGAGGCCAGGCCGGCGCCGGTGGGAAAGTCGTTGCGGGACTCGACCACGGCGCCATCGCTGACCCCGGCTTCGCGGCGCAGGAGGTCGAGGCAGGCCGTGACGCGCGCCGAGGTTTCGGCATCCTCGCGTCCGTCCAGCAATACCCGGTCGCCCTGCCTGCCCGCCTCGAAACGCACCAGGGTCTCGGTGCTGAGTCCGCCCAGCACCAGGGACAGTGAGCCGGTGGCGGGCAGGTTGCCGACGATGGCGCGTTTCCCCCAGTACTTGATGAGCGCCACGTTGGGGTGGGCTATCGCGACCGCTTGCATCGTGGATCCTGTACCCCTGAAAAAAAGATTATAGCCCCGGGGAATAGCCGGCTTCCGCGCAAGCCACTATCCTGCGCGGAAAAGGAAGCAGCAAACATGACATTCAACGACCGGGTAGATACCTACATCAAACGCATCGAGACGGCGCTCGACCACTGGCTGCCTGCCGAACGCGTGGCGCCGACCGTCCTGCACCAGGCCATGCGTTACTCCGCGCTGGGCGGTGGCAAGCGGATCCGGCCGCTGCTGGTCTATGCGGCGGGCGAGGCGCTCGGCGTCGCCCCGGAAATGCTCGACGCACCGGCCGTCGCCATCGAGCTGATGCACACCTTCTCGCTGATCCATGATGACCTGCCGGCCATGGACGACGATGACCTGCGGCGTGGCCGTCCGACGGCGCATCGCGCCTTCGACGAGGCCACCGCAATCCTCGCGGCCGATGCCATGCAGCCGCTGGCTTTCACGGTACTCGCCACCCATCCGGCACTGCGCGACCACCCGGCAATCCAGGTCCGGCTGGTTGCCCTGCTGGCCGATGCCTGTGGCTCGAGTGGCATGACCGGTGGACAGTCGATGGACATGGCGGCGGAAGGCAGGCGGCTGGATGCCGCCGAGCTCGAGCACATCTACCGGCTGAAGACCGGCTACCTGCTGCGGGCCAGTGTCCTGTCTGCCGCCTACTGCCGTCCGGAGCTGCCGCTGGCCACGCTGCATGCGCTCGAACGTTTCGTTGATGCGCTCGGGCTGGCCTTCCAGGTGCGCGACGACATCCTCGATATCGAAGGCACCACGGCGGAAACCGGCAAGACCGGCGGTTCCGACCAGGCCAGCGACAAGGCCACCTACCCGCGCCTGTTCGGCATGGCCGAGGCACGCGCACGCGCCGATGAACTCCTGCAGCAAGCGATGGCTGCGATCGCCGATGCCGGACCGTCCTACGATGGACTGCGCTGGGCGGCGCGCTATATCGTCCTGCGACAGCGTGCCTAGTATGCTGGCCCCTGTCTGAAGGCTCGCGAACGGGATGTATACCAGTTTCTTTGGTCTGAACGAGAAGCCATTCTCGATCACGCCTGATCCGCGCTACCTCTACATGAGCGAGAGGCATGCGGAGGCGCTCGCGCACCTGATCTACGGTGTCCGGGAAAGCGGCGGCTTCATCCAGCTGACCGGCGAGGTCGGCACCGGCAAGACCACCCTCGTGCGCAGCCTGCTGCAACAGTTGCCCGAGTTCGCCGATGTCGCCGTTGTGCTCAATTCGCAGCTGTCACGCGTCGAGTTCCTGGGTGCGATCTGCGAGGAGCTGCATGTCGAACTCCCCGAGCAGCGCAACAGCATCAAGGCGCTCACCGATGTCCTCAACAGCTTCCTGCTGCGCAACCACGCGCTCGGGCGCCGGACCATCCTGATCGTCGACGAGGCACAGAACCTCCGTCCGGAAGTGCTGGAGCAGGTGCGGCTGCTGACCAATCTCGAGACAGCCAAGCAGAAGCTGCTGCAGATCATCCTGATCGGCCAGCCGGAGCTGCGTGAGCAGCTGGCACGCAACGACATGCGCCAGCTGGCGCAGCGGATCACCGGCCGTTACCACCTCGAGCCCCTGAGCAGCGACGAAACCAGCGCGTACATCGATCACCGGCTGAAGGTCGCCGGGGCCATCGGCCCGATCTTCACGCCTGCCGCCAAGCGCATGCTGTTTCGCCACTCGGGTGGCGTGCCGCGCATGATCAACGTGATCGCCGACCGGGCATTGCTCGGCGGCTATACCGGGGATACGCAGCAGATCACGCCGCAGCTGGTGCGCGAGGCCGTGCGCGAAGTCTATGGCCAGCCGCAGGCCGGCTTCGACTGGCGGCGGCCGTGGTGGGCGCATCCGGGTGGCCTGCTCGGCGCCGGTATCGCCGGCTTGCTGATCGTGCTCGCCTCGGGATTCGCGGGCATGCAGTGGTGGCGCGCGAATCGTGCGCAGGAGCAGCCCGTTGCGGTTGCCGTCGCGCCTGCGCCGGTGCCAGTTCAGTCGCCCGGGGTCGCGGAGCTGCCGGCCACCGGCGCCGGCAGCGAGGTGCCACCGGTGCCGCTCGGGGCGCTGCTCGATGACAGCGCCGGCAGGACCGGCACGGACATCGCTTTCGGCGAGCTCTTCCGCCTCTGGAATGTCGATCTGCAAGGTGATTCGCGGCGTCCCTGCGTGCAGGCCGAGGAGCGTGGCCTGCATTGCCTGTACCAGCGTGGCACGCTGGAGCAGGTTCGCACGCTCGGCCGCCCGGTGATCCTGACGCTGCGCGATACCGCGAGCAATCCGCACCAGGTGGTGCTCACCGGCATCGGCGACCGCACGGCAACGCTGAATATCAATGGCGCCGAGTACCGCGTCGACAGCCAGGAGCTGGCGAGGTTCTGGTTTGGCGAGTACCTGCTGCTGTGGCGACCGCAGACCGAAGCGGTAAACGCCTTCCTGCCCGGCATGCGCGATCCGGGCGTGCGCTGGTTGCGAGACAGCCTCGCGGTGATCCAGGGTAGCCCCGTCGATCCCCCCGATTCCGAGCTGTATGACGAGGGGCTCGCCAGCCGGGTGCGCGACTACCAGCGCGACCGTCAGTTGCCGGTGGATGGCATTGCCGGGCTGGCGACACAGGCCGCGATCAATACCGAAGTCGGCAGCGGCGACATGCCGCGGCTGGCGCAGACCGACTAGCCCGGACCAGACAAGCAGGGGCAGGCGAGCAAATGTCATTCATCCTGGATGCACTCAGAAAGAGCGATGCCGAGCGCCAGCGCGGGGCTGCGCCGGGGCTGGCGGATGTGCGCTATGCGACCAGCCGCCGTCGCAATGTCTGGATCCCGTTGCTGGCGCTGGTACTCACGCTCAACATCGGGTTCATGGCCTGGCAATGGTATGCCGGGCAGGGGAAGCCAGCGCCGGTTGCAGTCGTGGAGCCGGCGGTCGCGCCCGATGCCGTGGCGCCTGCGGCTCAGGCCACAGCCCCGGTCAGCACACCTGCCGCGGCACCGGAAGTCCGCGCGCTGGCGCGCGAGACGGTGCCGGCCGAGCCGGTGGCCGTGCCCGAGGTGCAGAGCGATCTGCCCGGGCCCGCACCGGTCGCGCAGCAGGCAGCAGTGCCGGCAGCTCCACCCGTCATCGCGGTACCGCCAGTGGCAGCGCCGCCGGCCACGCCCTCGAAGATCATCGCTGATCCCGCGCTGCCGACCCTCGATCAGCTGCTCGGTGCCGGCGTCATAGAGCTGCCGCCGCTCAACCTCGACCTGCTGGTTTACAACGAGTCGGCTGCCGTGCGCTTTGTGGTCATCAATGGCCGCAAGTACCGCGAAGGCGCACAGCTCACCGAGGGCCCGACCCTCGAAAGCATCACGCCGGAGAACGTGATCCTGACGAGTCGGGGGCAGCGCTTCAGCCTCGATCGCAAGTGAGCAGCCGGCCGCCACCGCGCATTGCCTACCTGGATGGACGCCGCCTGCAGCGCCTGCTGCTGGCGGGCATCGCCCGGCTGGCCGGTGAGCGCCGGCACCTCGACCGCCTCAATGTCTTTCCGGTACCGGACGGCGATACCGGCACCAACCTCGCGCTGACCTTCGGCGCCGTGGGCGAAGCCGTCGCCGCGGCCACCACGCGCCACGCCGGCGAACTGCTGGCGGTGGCCGCCGATGCCGCGCTGGATGGTGCGCGCGGCAACTCCGGCGCGATCTTTGCCGCCTATCTGCAGGGCATGGCCAGTGCGCTCGCCAGCCATGCGCGGCTGGAGCTGCCGGCACTCGCCGGCGCGCTGGCCACGGCCGAGCAGTCTGCCCGGCAGGCGCTGCAGAACCCGGTCGAAGGCACGGTGTTGACGGTGATGCGCGATATCGCCACGGCAACCGAGCCGCAGCGGCTGCCGCCGGGTGCGGATTTCGCGCAGCTGATGGGCAGCCTGCTCCTCCATGCCCGCGCCGCCGTGGCTGGCACGCGCAGTACGCGCGAAGAGATGCGCGCGGCCGGCGTCGAGGATGCCGGTGCGCTCGGCCTGTTGCTGCTCTTTGAAGGGATGGCCGAGGCGCTGCAACCCGGGCTCGCGCCGCGCGTCGAGTTCAGCAGCGATGCGGATATCGCCCGGCATGCGCACGCCGGCGGTGCGCATGGCGCTTCGGATGCTGGCCGCTACTGCACCGAGTGCCTCGTCACCGGCAGCGGCATCGACCAGGCAGCCCTGCGCGGGGAGCTTGCGCAGCTCGGCAGCAGCGTCGTGGTCATCGGCAACATCACCAGGCTGCGGCTGCACGTGCACGTCAGCGCGCCGCAGCAGGTGTTCAGCCTGGCCCGGCGCTACGGCGTGGTCAGTGCCGAGAAGGCCGATGACATGCTGCGCCAGGAACGCACGCTGCAGGCAAAGGACCGCCGCGTTGCCATCGTCACCGATTCCGCGGCGGACCTGCCTGCCGCTGTCTGCGATGAGCTCGGTATCCAGATGGTGCCCCTGCGGGTCATCTTCGGCACCGAGAGTCACCTGGACAAGGTCGGCCTGCAGCCGGCGGAATTTTTCGCCGAGCTGGCCCGCAATCCGGAGCATCCGCGCACTTCCCAGCCCTCGCCGGGCGATTTCCGCCGCGTTCTCGAGTTGCTCTGCTCGCACTTCGAGCATGTGCTGGTGATCTGCCTCGATGCGCGCCTCAGCGGCACGCATCAGGCGGCGGTCGCCGCGGCCGGGCGCAGTGGCCGGCCCGGACAGGTGTGCGTGCTCGACAGCCGCAACGTGTCGGCAGGACTCGGACTGGTGGTGCGGTCCGCGGCTGAAGCAGCCGGCAGCGGCGCTGATCCGGCCGGCGTGACGGCGGCGGCCATGCGCGCGATCGAAAACACCCGCACCTACGGCCTGATCCCCGACCTGCGCCATGCGCTGCGCGGCGGACGGATTCCGCCGGCCTGGCGCTGGCTCGGCAGCTGGTTGCCGGTGGGCTTTGTGCTCGGTCTCGACGCTGGCCGCATACGCATGCGTGGCCTGAAGACGCGCAGCGGTGACCAGGTTGCGGCCTTGCTGAAACCGGCCTTGCGCGATATCGCGGCGCTATCGCCCGGGGCATCGCCGCGCGTACGCCTGCTGATCGCGCATGCGGCGGCGCCGGAGCTTGCCGAGGCGATGCGCGCGCGGTGCCTCGCGCAGTTCCCGGCCGTGGAGTCGATCGAAGTCACCGAGCTGGGTCCGGCAATCGGCGTACATGGCGGACCGGGCACCCTGGCGCTGGCCGTGCAGCGCTGTGCCTAGTCGCGGATCCGCGTGCCCCGTTCCAGCAGCACGACGCAGACGACAAACAGCACGACCATGCTCACCAGCATCATGGCGAAGGCCGCACCGATATCGATGTCGGATACGCCGAGCATGCCGTAGCGGAAGGCGTTCACGATGTACAGGATCGGGTTGAGCTTCGACAGCTGTTGTGCGAGGTCCGGCAGCAGCGTGATCGAGTAGAACACGCCGCCGAGATAGGTCAGCGGCTGCAGCACGAAGGACGGGATGATCGAGATGTCGTCGAAATGCTGCGCGAGGATGCCGTTGACCAGGCCCGCCAGCGAGAAGATGGCGGCGCACAGCAGGAATACCGCGGCCGTGACCAGCGGATGCACGAGCGGCAGCGGCGTGAACAGCCGCGCGACCACCGCAACCATCAGTCCCACCAGGATGCCGCGCACGATGCCGCCGACCATGTGTCCGAGCGCAATCGTTGCCGCCGACATCGGTGCGACCAGCATTTCTTCCAGGTGCCGGTGGATCTTCGCCGAAAAGAAGGAGGACACCACGTTGCCGTAGGCGTTGGTGATCACCGCCATCATGATCAGGCCGGGCGCTATGTATTGCGGGTAATCGAAGCCGTCCATCCGGCCGATGCGCGCGCCGATCAGTTCGCCAAAGATCAGGAAATACAGGCCCATGTTGATGGCCGGCGGCAAGACCGTCTGCAGCCAGATGCGCACGACCCGCACGTACTCCTTGCGCGACAGGGTGGCGAGCGCAACTGCCTGTTGCCGCAGGCTCATGGCCGCGCGGCCTCCGAGCGCCGGTCCGGTGCCTTGTCCCTGCGTTCGGTTAGCGTCACGAACAGTTCTTCCAGGCGGTTGGCCTTGTTGCGCAGGCTGATCACCTGCAGCCCCGCTGCCGACAATTCCGCAAACAGTTCGTTGATGTGGCGCGAGCGGGGTACCGCGACCTCGATCTCGTGATCCGAGACCAGCCGGGCCGCAAAGCCCTCGAGCGCAGGCAGGGTGGCAACCGGCGTGGCCAGGCTCAGCAGGAAGTGCTCCTGCTGCAGGCGGGTCAGCACCGCGGCCATGCGGTCGTCGACGATTACCCGGCCATGATCGATGATCGCGACGTGCCGGCAGAGGTTCTCGGCTTCTTCGAGGTAGTGCGTGGTCAGGATGATGGTAGTGCCGGCGGCATTGATCTCGCGCAGGAACTCCCACATCGAGCGGCGTATCTCGATATCCACGCCGGCGGTAGGTTCGTCGAGGATCAGCAGCGCCGGTTCGTGCATCAGTGCGCGGGCAATCATCAGCCGCCGCTTCATGCCGCCGGAGAGGGTGCGCGCCGCGTCATTGCGCCGGTCCCAGAGCTGCAGCTGGCGCAGGCAGGTTTCTGCACGGCGCCGGGCGCGGCCCGGCGGCACCCCGTAGAAGCCCGCCTGGTTGACGACGATGTTGCTGACCTTGTCCCAGAGATTGAGGTTGATCTCCTGCGGCACCACGCCGATGGCCGATTTCACGGCATTCAGTTCACGGTCGAGGTCGTGGCCGAATACGCGGACCTCGCCGCTCGTCTTGCGTACCAGCGAGGTGACGATGCCGATCAGGCTGGTCTTGCCCGCGCCGTTGGGGCCGAGCAGGGCGCAGAAGTCACCGCGCGGGACGTCAAGATCGATGCCGTCCAGCGCCCGTACGCCGCTGGCGTAGACCTTGACGAGCTGGCGGACGGACAGGGCGTGCATGGGCGCGCATTGTGCCTGTCCTTCAGTGCTTTGTAGCGGGCCAGGACGGGCTTCCATGCAGCGGCACGCGCTGCACCAGCGTGAGCTGGACCGCCGACAGGCGCGTGATGGCCATCAGCTGCGTGTCGCCGCTCGCCGCCGCCCGCAGCAGGTCCGGCCACAGCCGCGGATGCCGGCAGAAGCGCGCCTCCAGGTGTTCAGTGGCCATGACGGCTGCCCGCTGCAGCTCGCCAAAGGGGGCCGCCGCCAGGCCATCGAGATCGTGCAGGCCCGGGCCCATGCACAACACCGCCAGCAAACGGTCCTCGCGGGCGGTGTGCCAGAGCCAGGCGAGCAATGAGGCGGCGAAGAGCCGCGAGGCTTCTGCCAGCGGGGCCGGCATCGGTGCCGGCCGCTGCCCGGCCGGTTCGGCGACGCCGCGGGCAGGGCGGGTGGGCGGCAGGACGCTGAAACTGGCCAGCAGGCAGGGCGTACGGGCGATGTTGTCGAGCTGGGCCGGACTCAACCCGGCCAGACGCTGGCGCAGCGGTGCTGCCAGCCCGAACACCTCCGGTTCCCGGGCGCCATCCCGGAGCAGTTCCAGAAATTCCCGATTCAAGCCGTACAGCTCCGCCCCCCGCCGCGTTTCAGGCCATTTTGCGGTCATTTTTTGCATTCCAATAGCAGCTGACATAACTACTATATGTGGTCCAAAATAACCAGATAAACAGAAAATATATTCAGTTTTGATCCAAAACGACCAAATATGGTCAAAAACGGGGGTATATATGCGCGCTACAGACGATCGCTACACAGCCGAGCGGAGCCGTTTCGATCTCGCCGTCCGCATGATTCGCCACGAGGCCCGTACCGGCACGATTCGCCTCTGCACCGGGTTCACCGAAGACCGGATCCGGAAAATCTATTCCAGCTACTTCCCGCGCCAGGACCAGGACCAGAGCCCGGGCCAGGGCCAGGTGGTTCGCCGCCGACGCGGCAAGACACCCAGCCAGATCGCGCCCTTTGTAAACACCGCCCAGCGCCAGGGCGAGGCGAGCCTGTTCGCCAGCCTGCTGGTCCACAGTCGCGTGGCCGAAGTCGACGCCTCCGGCCGGGGCTTGCGTGCCGTGAATGTGCCGCGCGATGTCATGGGTTGCCGCTTTTGCGATGCCTTTGAGGCCTACCTCCACCTGCACCACCAGCCCCAGCTGTCCTTTGAATGGGCCTGGAACCTGCATATGTCCCTGGTCCACACCCATGAACTCCAGCTCGCCTGGTGCGCCCTGTGCGATGGCCCGTATATCCGCGATGCCTATGCGCTGGACTACGAGCGCTGCCCCTTTTGCGAAGCCAAGGATCACGCGTAACCTGCCCGCATGAGCATCAACAGGCCCGCTTTCAGTGGCGCCGGCATCGAGCGTTTCGCCGGCTTGCGCCAGTTGCCGGAGGCGCTGGCGGCTGCCTGGGCCGAAAGTGGGACGCGGTTCGTGCCGGTGTGGCAGTCGCGCTGCCTGGTGCGCGACGGATTCGTGGTCGACTGCCGGCGTGAGGAGCTGGAGGTGGTGAGCGCGGGCTACGAGACCATGGTCTTCCTCGGCCGGCGCGAAGGCCGTGCGCTGTTTGCCGTAGGGCTTCGGGGTGAGACACCGCCCGCCGGCCTGCCCCCGTCAGCATTTATCGGCCTGCGCGAGATCGCCAGCCAGGTCAGCGAGGCCGATGCGGCCTTGCTGGCCTATGCGCGGGCGATGATCCTCTGGCAGGAACGACACCGGCACTGCGGTGTCTGCGGCGCACCCAACCAGCCCGCCGAGGGTGGCTTCGTGATGGTGTGCAGCGATGCAGCCTGCGCCCAGCGTTGCTTCCCGCGCATAGATCCGGCGGTGATCGTGCTGGTCCATCGCGGTGAACACTGCCTGCTGGGCCGGCAGGCAAGCTGGCCGGAGGGGCGCTTTTCGACCATCGCCGGTTTCGTGGAGCCGGGCGAGAGCCTGGAGGAAGCGGTGGTCCGCGAAGTCCACGAGGAAACCAACATCGAGGTGGCGGATGCCAGCTATATCGCCTCACAGCCCTGGCCCTTTCCCGCCGCGCTGATGCTCGGCTTCCATGCGACGGCATGCAGCAGCGATATCCGTCTCAACGATGGCGAGCTGGTCGAGGCGCGCTGGCTGTCACGCGCCGACATCCTCAACCGCGAGGTCTTGCTGCCGCCGCCAATCTCGATTGCCTGGCGCTTGATCGAAAGCTGGTTTGACCAGGTGCCGGGACCGCGGCTTGCCAGCCTCGCAAGCGACTGGAGGAATGCCGGGTCGCCGCGCGGCTGATCAGATCGCGATGCGGCCGGCAGGGGCCGGCAGCGAGCTGGTGCTCGTCACGGCCGTGGAGGGTGTGGTCGTGGTCGCCATCGACAGGCCGCGTTCGAAAGCCCGCGACGCCGACTGGGCCTCGCCAAGCTGTGCCATCAACTGGCCGAGCGCACGGTAGGTCTCGGGTGAGCCACGCAGTGCCAGGCTCGCTTCGAAATAGCTGCGCGCCTTGCCCCACAGCTGGTGGCGCACGCAGGTACGCCCGGCAGCGAGCAGCAGCGCCGGGTCTTCCGGATGTTCCTTGAGCCAGGCCTCGATACGCTTCAGGTGTGTGGCTGGATCCGCCACCGCCAGCTGGCCATAGAGATTCACCAGCGCCTCGCTCCAGTCGTCGTTCAGTGTCCGCCGGATCTCGAGTTCGGCATCGTCGACGGCGCCGCAGGCGATCAGCGCCTTCGCGCGCGCCAGGCTCAGGCGCGGCTCGCGCCGCAAATGGCGTGGCACGGCTTCCCAGACGCGGTCGAGCGCGCTGCGGTCAGTCTGCGGCGCCGCCATGATGTTGCTCCACGCGGCCACGCTCCATTCATCGAGCATTTCCGTTGGCACGTTGCCGTGCCGGCGGATCAGCGGCAGCAACTCTGCCAGCGGCTGCCATTCGCCGCGCCGCTGATGGAGCTCGCCGAGCAGCTTCAGGGCCTGCGCGTGGTTGGGCTGCCGCTCACGGACGCGATTCAGGCTGGCCAGCGCTTCGGCGTGCTGGCCGTCCTCGAGTTGCAGTTCGGCCTGGGTCAGCAGCACGGCCTCGGTGGCCGCCGGCTCCTGCTCGCAGGCCATGCTGAGCCAGGCATCGCGCCGTTGCCGGTCACCCTGCATCTGGGCGGCGCGCGCGGCGGCGAGGTAATTGAGCAGCGGTGTCTCGGAATGACGGGCGCCGCTCGTAAGCAGCCGCTCGCCCTTGGACAGGCGGCCCTCGGCGAGGGCGATATAGCCTTGCGTGGCCTTCTTACCGGCATGCCTCCTCCGGCCGCGTGCCCAGGCTTCGCCGAGCCGTCGTGGCGCCTGCCAGATGTAGACCAGGGCACGCACCGCGAGGTAGGCGAGTATCAGCAGCAGCACCAGTATTGGTACCGAGGTCTCGATGATGTAGCCACGGAAATTGATCAGCGCGTAGCCGTTGTCGGGCAGCGCCAGGTGCGCAGCGAGCGCCCCGATCACCAGCGCCACGACGATGGTGAAGCCGGTTTTCATTCCTTGTTCCCGGCGTCCGTCAGGCTCAGGAGCAGGGTCAGCGAGCCCGAGATATCCGGCAGTTCTTCCGGCAGTTGGGTCGTCGACAGCTCCCGGAGAGAGTCCAGCGCCGACCGCACTTCGGTGGACATCGGATCGAACTGGTCGGCGACACGCTCGGTGGCGGCGCCGATGGAGCGGCGGAACATGCCCGCATCGCCGCGCATGATGGCGAGGCGCGCCAGCTGCAGCTCGAGATCCAGGCTGCGGATCAGCACCGTCTTCTGGGCTTCGGAGAGCAGCGGCGAGATCGGGTCATCGGCCCGGCGTACACTCACCAGGCTGGACAGCGCGGTGCGGACGGTGGCCGCTGCGCGCGCAAAGCCGGCGAGTTCCTCCGCCGGTTGCTCGGGAGTCTTGCGGAAAGTGTCCGGCATGGAGTTCTTGAGCGGCAGGTCCTCAAGGCTTTCCGCCAGGCTGCCGAGGGTCAGCACGATGCCCTCCGTGTCTGGCCGGGGCACCGCCTTCAGCTCGTTCAGTTCCTTCGCCAGCAGTTTGCGCACCGGGGTCAGGCGCGGATCGTTGAGCTCGCGCAGGGTGTCGTCGGCCAGGCCCAGCGAGGTCTGGGCGACATTGATCTCGCCGGCCAGCCCGAGCTGCGCGTTGGCGATGCGCATGTAGTGCTCGGCTTCGGCGAGCAGCCAGGCCGCCCGCACCTTGTCGCCGGCGCCCACGAAGCGCTCGACGGTGTCCTCGATGGTATCGATGCGGGTGGGGAGCGCGCCAAGTGCTTCCGAGTCCTGGTTGATCTGCTCGGTGAGCCGGTCCATGTCCTCATCCAGCCGGCGCCGCCCGGCGCCGAGTTCCTCGACGCGTGCGCGCAGCAAGGCAAGCTCGGAATTGCTGATCCTCGCCTGGTCGCGCAGTTCGGTGAGTTGTGCGCCGCTGCCCGAACGCTGGCCGACCCATACCCAGGCAAGGGTCGCGCCCGCGATGCACAGGGCGAGCAGGGCAATGCTGGTGGCCTTGAGGTTGCTGCCAGCCGGTGCCGCCGCGGCCTTTTCAGGCCGCAGTGCGACTTCAGTGGTATCGGTGGCCGGCGTATATTGGCTCATCTGCGGGAGTATCCGGTGGCAGGTCCAGCGGTGGCCCATTCTGCCAGTGATCGCCGGGTGCATCCATGCCACACAAGGTTCCTGAACCCTCCCCGACCAGCCAGCCGCCAGGCGCGTTGCCGGTTCCGGCCCTGCTCGACCTGATCCTCGACTCGCACCACGTGTTTGCCCGCGACGTGCTGTCGCGCATGCAGGAGTGTGCGGCAGCGATCCCCCCGGCGGACCTCGCGCGCGACGAGCGGCTGCCAAGGGTGCTGGAGGCCGTTGCGGCGGTGAGCGATGAAATGCTCACGCACATGCACCGCGAGGAGGCCATGCTGTTCCCGGTACTCCGGCAGATCGCCGCCTCGGGCGAGGCGGATGCGGCCGACATGGAGATCATCACGCCGCCCATCGAATGCATGCAGCGCGAGCATGGCCTCATCGACGAGTTGCTCGAATACCTCCGCCTGCTCACCGGTGACTTCCAGGCGCCGGAATGGGCGGCGCCGGAGCACCGTGAGCTGCTCGATGAGCTCGCGGCCTTTGCCGCAGACACCGCCGAGCATGTGCGCAAGGAGAACGAGATCCTGTTTCCCAAGGCGCTCGCTCTCGCCTGGCCGGCCGGGCGGGACCCGGCCGGCTAGGCTCGGGGTCCAGGTTCAGGCGCGTTCGAATGCCGGGACGACGTGCTCGGCGATCAGCTTCAGGCCATCCATGGGGTCATCGAACAGCCGCAGTGCCAGGTCGCTGAGGCCGGCCGCCGCGAATTTCCGGTAGCGCTCCAGTTCCCGCTCGATGTTGCCGAGGTCGCCGGCCGAGGACAGTTCGGCGATCAGGTGGTCGACCATCGCTGCGGGCGCGCCCTCGATGACGCCGGAGCGCGTCCAGTAGGCCTTGGCGAAGCTGGCCCAGTTGTCCTTTACGTACTGCGCGTCCTTTTCATCGAGGAAGTGATGCAGGCCGGTGAAGGGCGGCACCATCTCGCCGCGGAACACCAGTTCCCGCCGTGCCTCGTACATCGACTTCTCGCGATCCTTCTTGATGTGCCAGGCCCAGAAGTTGCCGGTACGAAAATCCTCCGCCGGCACCTTGCGCCGGGCGAGTCCCGCGCGCACGTTCTGCATGGCGTCGTCGATCATCGGCAGCGCCACGTCGCTCATCTGCAGGCCATCGGCCACTTCCGCGCCCATGCGCAGCATCTGCGGTGCCGTCGAGCAGGTGTAGATGCGCGGTGGACGGGCCTTCGCCCAGCCCATCTTGTGCGGCCGGGTCACCTGGAAGATCTCGCCCTTGTAGCCCATGCTGAACTTGCCGGTGGTGGCGGACTTGAGAATGTCCACCGCCTCGCGGACGCCACGCACGATGCGCAGCTTCTTGAAATCGATGGTCGTGCCGATGGAGCTGAGCACCGCGCCGCCGCCGCCGACCGCCAGCATCGCCCGGCCCTTGCTGATCTCGTTGAGGCTGAGAATCGAGTTGGCCATCTTCAGCGGGTGGAATTCGTACGGGCTGACAGCCAGTACGCCGAGGAGTATCTTCTTCGTCGCCATGGCCGCTGGCACCAGCGTGACGAACGGGTCCCAGTGGGCGTGATAATTCGAATGCCACAGCGCCCGGATACCGTAACCTTCGGCAGCAACCGCGAGTTCGGCAACCTGGTCTGGTGTGAGATCGGGTTCGAGAATGACTTCGATTTGCATCTGCTGTGTCCTGATGATGTGAAAGCCAGCGCTCGATGTTAACCGGATGAGTTACCGGTTGCGGCGCCTTCAACCGATGGAAAACTGAAATGAGCAAATCCCTTTACGAACGACTCGGTGGCTACGATGCGATTCGTGCCGTGGTCAACAACCTCCTCCCGCGCCTGCAGGCTGACGCCGTGCTCGGGCGTTTCTGGCAGAACCGTGGTGTCGACGGCATCGAGCGCGAGAAGCAGCTGCTGGTCGATTTCCTTTGCGCGCAGGCCGGCGGCCCGATGTACTACACCGGGCGCGACATGGTGCTTTCCCATCGCGGCATGAAGATCAGCGAACGCGACTGGACGGCATTCATCAGCCATCTCAATGCGACACTCGATGCCTTCAATCTGCCGCAGGCCGAGCGCGCCGATGTGCTGGCGTTCATCGAGAGCACGCGCGCGGAAATCGTCGAATAGGCTGGTGTACGGCGGTGCCGCACCGGGGGGGGTACCAGCAATATCCAGTTGTCATTCAAGAAATTTTGTTGATGGTGTCCGGCGGGCGCCACTCATTAGGCTTGCCCGTGGGCGCATGGTGAAAACGCGCTGGTCTGCAGGTTTTTTTTGGGGGATTCAATATGAATTTGAAAAGTAGCATGGCGCTGGCGGCCGCCCTGGCAGCGGCACTGACGTCCACGCCCAGCATGGGCGACCCTACCGAAATCATCGTCACTACGCGCAAGCGGGAAGAAAACCTGCAGCAGGTTCCGATTTCCGTCTCGGCATTTTCCGAAGAACTGATCGAAAAGCGCGGTGTCCAGGACATTGGCGACGTGGCCAAGCTCGATTCCAGCGTGATGTTCGACCAGGGCTTTTCCGCGCAGGACACGCGCATCACGATCCGGGGACTCGCTCCCACCCAGGGTCGCCAGAACGTGGCCATACTCGAGGACAGCATCGATGTATCGAGCCAGGCCATGCAGACCAACGGCGGCTCGCTGCTGATCAACCCGCGGCTGTTTGACCTGGAACGCATCGAGGTCGTGAAGGGCCCGCAGAACGCGCTCTACGGCCGGACCGCCTTCGCCGGCGCCATCAACTACATCAGTCGCAAGCCGACCGAAGAGCTGGAAACGCGTGTGAGCACCGAGATTGGCAGCAATGGCGAGCTGCAGTTCAAGGGTGGCATCAGCGGACCGATCATGGGGGACACCCTGCTCGGCGCCTTTACGGCCGCCAGCTGGGAGAACGACGGTTTTTACAGCAACAGTGTCACCGGCAACGATGTGGGCGGTGAGGACGGCTATGGTTTTACCGGCACGCTGCTGTGGAAACCCACCGATCGGCTGTCGGTGACCGGCCGGGTGACCTACAGCGACGACGAGTATGAAGTCGATCCCTACGTCACAATCGTTCCGACGACCCTCCAGACCATACCCGCCTCGGCAATTGCCGGCGATGTCATCTCCGAAAGCCTGACCTCCATCCTTGCGGTGGCCGGCACCCTGCCTGACGGCGACGAATTGCGTGCCGCCACCATGTCGTCCGATCCGCGTACCGGCGGGGAATACGAAGGCACCAAACGGGATGTGCTGCGCTCGACGCTTACCATTGCCTACGACTTCGGCTCGATGACCCTGACCTCACTCACCCACTTCGCCGATGCCGATAGCAGCCAGTTCCTCGAGAACTCCCGTGAAGGTGATTTCAGCACGCAGATCTACGCTTCCGAAACGAAGTTCCATGACGAGACGCAACTCTTCAGTCAGGAGCTGCGGCTGCAGTCCAACGACAATGAACGGGTGAACTGGGTGGTCGGTGGCCTGTACTGGGACGAGGATACGGATTTCACCGATAGCTCGCTCAACTGCCTGCAGCTCGCTGCCGGACCGGCCGCACCCGGACTGGCTTGCGGACCGGCGCTCGCAGCCTACCCCGGTACCTACAGCCGCTATCCGGATCTCTGGGAACGCGATACCAAGCACTGGTCGGTTTATGCCCTGGTCGACTGGGCCATCCTCGATAACCTCAAGCTGGTGACCGAAGCCCGCTATTCCTCCGAGGATGTCGACGTCGTGGGTCCCGATCGCGTGACTGCACCGCGAGCGATCGACACCCGCCCCGGTCTGACTCCCGGCCAGATTCTGGCTGGCCTCGGGCCGACCAACTTTCCGAATGTCCTCGGACCGTCAGCGGGCCGGATAGCCGACGATCAGGATGACGATTTCATTTCGCCGAAAGTCACCCTGCAGTGGTCGCCTGCCGATGATCTCATGACCTACTTTTCCTGGGCGGAGGCGACCAAGCCCAAGGGTATCGCCGTGGTGGCCAACCTGTCGGGCTTCATCCCCGCCAACAGCCATTTCGAAGACGAGAAAATGCAGGTCTGGGAGCTCGGTGCCAAGAGCACCTGGCTGGACGGGCGGCTGATCCTCAACGGCGCCCTGTTTTTCCAGGACTACACCGACAAACAGCTCAGCTCGCAGGTGCCGGTTGGCAACACACTTGCCACGCGCGCGATCAACGCCGGTGAAGCCGAGGTCAAGGGCCTGGAGCTGGAGGCCTCATTCCGGGCGACGGATTACCTGAGCCTCAGCGGTGCCTACACCTACCTCGACACCGAGTACACGAAGTTCCAGAGCCTCGATTCCGGCGCGGGCAACATTGCTGCGGCAGGCAACTGCACGGTAGTGGCGCCGACCGGAACACCGACCTGTCAGCTTGACCTGTCCGGCAATGAACTCGAGTACGCACCGAAGAACGCCTTTGTCGGCAATGTCGCCTATCGGCGTCCCTTGCGCGGCGACACCGACTGGTTCGTGGAAGGCGACGTGAACTACCAGGATGAGCGCTACCAGCGATTCCTCAATACGGTCAAGTTCGACGACTACACCACGGTCGATTTCCGCGCCGGCATCGCCAACGACCAGTGGGAGATCGTTGCTTACGTCGAGAACGCCTTCGACGACGATACGGTCAAGACCGGTGTGAACAGCACCTGGAACGCCGGTTTCGCTGCGTTGCCCAATTACGTGGGAGGCGTTGTGAATACCCCGCCGACGACGCCGTTACTGGGGTTCACCACGATCCTGCCGGCTGACATACAGGTCATCCTGCCTGACGAACGCCAGTTCGGCCTGCGTGTGGCCTACAGCTTCGGCGGAGCGAACTGACGCCAACCACCGGCTGGACCGTCCCGGAATCGTGTATCCCCGCACGATTGCTCCGGGGCGGTCCAGCGCTGATTTTGAGCAGGGGAGTCGTCCGGGCCACCCATGCACAGCTACCCACTTGCCCTGTTTTGTCATCTGCTGCTGGTCGTCTACCTGTTGGGCGCCGACCCGGGCCGCCTGTATCTTGTCCGTGCCGGCGCAACGCCGGAAACCTCCGCCAGCGCACGACGGCTTGCCGTACGCGGCGTACTCTGGCTCAGCGTCATCACCGACCTTGCCCTGGTCCTGATCTTTCCCGCCGGCTTCGAGCTTGGCAGCATCCTCGATGCCTATCGTCTCCCGCCTGAAGGCTGGTGGCGGCTCGCCCCATGGATACTGCCGGCCTTGCTGCTGGTAACCACGCTGGCTGCGGACATTACGGCAGCTCGCGGCGGTGGGCGGCGCGCCATGCTCGTCGATCTCACCGCGCGAGGCATCATCGGCGCAGGCCAGATCTGGGACGGTGCCAGCGCGATCTTCCTGGGCATGACCCACATGGTCGAGGCCGACTGGCTCGCGGCGAAGCTGGCGGTGTATGGCCTGCTGCTCCTTGTCAGCATTCCGCTGCGCAGGGCCTTGTTGCAGCTGCGCAGGGAACTGGCGGCGGCCGGCCAGGACGCGCCGGAGTCTGCACAAACTGCATTCATGGCCACACTGCGACGCCTGCAGCTGCCCATCGTCACCGGTTGGCTGCTGATCCTGGTCATCGCCTGGCTCGGCACTGCCAAGCCCGGCTGAGCCGCGAGGGCCAGGCGCGGACCGCGCGGCTGCCCAACAGGGACCCACGGAGGCACTCCAGTGAAACGGCAATCACCGAAGCGACAAACGTCCGGCACAGCTGCCGACTGGAGTCGCCGCGACGCCTTGAAGGCACTGGGCGCCGGCACGGCCGCGCTGATGTTGCCGCGCGCTGTTGCGGCCGGTGGCCATGACGCTGACGTGATCGTGATCGGCGCAGGACTCGCCGGTCTGCAGGCGGCAATCCTGCTTCAGGACGAAGGACTCGACGTGCTGGTCGTCGAGGGCAATGACCGGGTCGGAGGGCGCGTATGGTCACTCGACAATGTACCCGGACAGCCGGAAGCCGGTGGAGCCGAGATCGCCCCCGGCTACGCACGGATGCATTCCATGATCGCGAGGCTCGGCGATATCGGGCTCGCGAGCTGGAAGCAATACAAGAATGACCAGACTTTTGCCATCTACGACGCCGGCAAGCTGTCCAGCCTCGCTGACTGGCAAAAGTCTCCTGCCAATCGTTTCAGCAGCGCGGAACGGGCGCTCTTTGGTCCGCTCGGTCCATTTGGCGTGGCGCTCGCTTATCTGCCACGGCCGAACCCGCTGCCGGCCCTCGACAGCTGGCTCGACAGGGAATCTGCTGCCCTCGATGTGCCGCTCGACCGGTATCTGCGTGGCCTGGGAGCAAGTGCCGAGGCCCTGCGTTTCGCCGCTTCCGGCGTTCCAGCCGACAGCGTGGCTGCAACATCGGCGCTCGCGCTGCTGCGCATGATGCGCGTTTTTGACGAGATGGGCCCCTACGACGGACTGCAGATCTTTGCCGGTGGCACCAGCCGGGTTCCCGAAGGCATGGCGGCGCTGCTCAAGCGCGAGGTGCGCCTTCGGAGCAGGGTTACCGGCCTGCGCACGCAGCGCGACGGTGTGGAGATCGCCCTCGCTGACGGCACCACCCTGAGGGCCGGGCATGCTGTATGCAGCGTTCCGCTGCCGGTCCTCCGCAGTCTGCGCATCGACCCGGCGCTGCCGCCGCTGCAGGCCGAGGCAGTGCAGAGGATTCCATACGATTCGGCATTGAGCATTTTCTTTGCGATCAAGACGCCGTTCTGGGAAGCGGACGGACTGCCCGCGTCGACGCGCGGCAGCGACAGCTTCGGGCGCGCCTCGGTGCGCCGCTCGCCGCGAGGCGAGCACATCTGGTTTCACAAGGCAGGTGCTGCTGCCGTCCCTTACAGGAAACTCGCCGATGGCGAGTTGATGAAGGTGGCGACGAAGGAGTTGAACGAGGCGCGACCCAGCACGATCGGCCGTGTCGAAGCCAGCTTCGCGGTCAACTGGAACACCCTTCCCTGGAATCGCGCCCACCTGCACCACCGCGGACCCGGCGACATCACGAACTTCGGCAACATCGCTGCCGAGGCCCATGGCCGCATCCACTTTGCCGGCGAACACACTTCGGTGACGATGATGGGCATGGAAGGGGCGATGGAATCAGGCGAGCGGGCAGCTGTCGAGATCCTGCAGCGCCTGGGCTAGATCGCCGGCAGCTTTTTGGCGGTTGCGTGCAGCATCTCGATGAAGGTCTGCGTGATCGGTCCGGGTTTGCTGTCGGCACGCATCACCAGCAGGCAGGGCCAGCTGCGGGGTTGGGGCTGTCGCACCGGCAGCTCAATCAGCTTGCCACTGCGCAGTTCGGCGACCACCAGCCGGGCCGGCAGATACGAGAGGTAATCCCCGTGCAGCAGCTGCTGCAGGCAGAGATCGACCGAGTTGCTTTCCACACCGTGGCGCGGCGGCGCCAGTCCCGCCGCCGAGTACATGTCGCGCAGCTCGTTCCACATGCGGCAGAAAGGTCCGACGATTGCCCATTCGGCGCTGGTCAGCCGGTCGAGTCCCAGGCGCCCTTCGCTGGCCCAGGGGTGATCCTTGCGGGCGACGAAGATATTGCGATCGGTGTAGATCGTCTCGGCACTGAAGCGGGAATCGAGCCCTTCCTCGGGTTCATCGCAGATCGCGATGTCATAGAGGCCGCTGGCCAACTGATCCAGGACGATGTGCGTGACCTGGTGCATGACCTGGACCCGGACGCCGGGCTTGTGCCTGCGGAATGAGCGGATCACGTCGGGCAGCAGGCTGCGGGTTGCCGTTGGCGTGGCACCGAGGCGCACCATTTCCCAGCCGGTGCCCATGAGATTTTCGAGCTCGTCGCGGAATATCCTGAGTTCAGTGAGGGCTTTCTGGGCCCTGGGGACGAGCAGCAGTCCAAAAGGCGTCGGTCCGACGCCGTGGCGGGTGCCTTTCTTGCGCTCCAGCAGGCGCCCGCCGCACTCCTTTTCCAGTTGCTGGATGCTGCGGCTGATCGCCTGTGGTGTAATGTTGGCGCGCGCTGCCGCCTTGTGAAAATTGCCGGTCTCGATGACCGCCAGAAAGTGTTGCAGTTGCCGGATTTCCATCGCTCACCCTGCTTTATCAACTGATCCTGACTGACAAGACCGGTTTGTCGGTCAAGAATAACAATTGCTGGTTGCCGGTGCGCTGCATTTATATTCTCACCGGCAGATGCTGAATCACTCCGCCGGTCGGGTGGGCAGCCTGTACCCATGGGGCCATCAACATGACTGTCTTGCGTACCCGTCGACGAGTTCTGAAGGAAATTGCGGCGACTGCCGGTGTTGTCGCCGCCAGCAGTGGTCTGGGCAGTAAAGCGCTGGCAGCCAGCCGGCGTGATGCCGATGTCATCGTCGTCGGCGCAGGCCTCGCCGGGCTGAACACGGCGCTCACACTCCAGGATGCCGGCCTCAGCGTGTTGCTGCTTGAGGGCAGCAACCGGGTTGGTGGCCGGGTGATGACGCTCGACAATGTGCCGGGCCGGCCCGAGGCCGGTGGTACCGAGTTCGGTGCCGGCTATGCGCGCTGCCTGTCGATGATCGATCGACTGGGTGGTTTCCCGATGCAGAAGTGGCTCGATACCGTCGAGCTGCCGTTTGCGCTCAATTTCGACGGCACGCTCATGCCGATGTCGGCCTGGCCGGACTCGCCGCTCAATAAAATGGTTGGCGCCGAGCGTACGGCAGGCGGGTCGCTGATGGGTCCGTTTGCGCTGAGCATGATGTATGCGCCGCGTCCCTCGCCGCTCAATGGCCTCGACAGCTGGCTGTTGCCGGAAGCCACCGCGCTCGACATCAGCTATGCCGATTACCTGAAAAGCAAAGGCGCCAGCGAGGCGGCGCTGCGCTTTATCAGCAATGACGTACCTACTGCCGACCTCGACAGGTTTTCAGCGCTGTGGCAGCACCGGTTGTTCCGCTTTCAGGAGTTCATGGGCGGTATCGACGGCCTCAATCGTATCGCCACCGGTGCCAGCCGCTTTCCGGAAGGCATTGCGAAGCTGCTCAAGCGGGAGATTGCCTTCAATACGCAGGTTACGGCGATCCGTGCCGACGAGCGCGGTGTCGAAGTCAGGACGAAGGGCGGACGCACGTACCGGGCAGGTCGCGTCACCGTTGCGGTGCCGCTGCCGCTGCTGCGGCAGATTGCCATCGAGCCGGCGTTGCCGCCCCTGCAGGCCGCCGCGGTACAAGAGATTCCCTACGACAACATGGTCAACGTGTTCTTTGCCGTCAAGGAACCCTACTGGAAAGTGGACGGTCTGCCCGGCTCCATGTGGACCAATCAGCCGATGGGCCGCATGTATCACTTCAAGTCCGATCAGGGTGAATACATCTGGATGAATGTCCGCAATCCGCTGTCACCGTGGATAAAAATGAGCGATGCCGATGTCATGCAGGATGCGACCCGGACACTGAACGCTGCCCGGCCCAGCACGATCGGGCGGGTGGAAGCCATCGCGGTGGTCAACTGGTCCAACTACCCGTGGACGCGCGGCCACAACGTGTATCGCCTGCCCGGACAGATTGCCCGCTATGGCAACATCGTTGCGGAGCCACATGGCCGCATCCATTTCGCTGGCGACCACACGGCAGTCACGATGATGGGCATGGAAGGTGCCATGGAGTCGGGGGAACGGGCAGCGGTGGAGATTCTCCAGCTGGCCTAGAATGGTTCTCCCTCCACACCAGGATCGAAGACCCGTGCAAACCATCGTCATTACCGGCAGTACCCGCGGCATCGGCAAGGGCCTCGCCCGTGAATTCCTCAAGCTCGGCCACCGGGTGGTGGTCACCGGCCGCAGCCAGGCGGCAGTAGATGGCGCGGTAGCCGAGCTGGCCAGTCCCGATGCGGTGCTGGGCTGTGTCTGCGACGTGCGCGACATGGCCGCGCTCGAAGCGGTGTGGACAGCGGCGGTTGCGCGCTTTGGGCGTGTCGATATATGGATCAGCAATGCCGCTGTCGCCACCGACCGGGCACTGCTGGCGGACCTGCCCGCCGAGCAGATCGTCGCCACCATCGAAACCAACCTGCTGGGTACGATCTACGGCACCAAGGTCGCGCTTGCCGGGATGCTGCGCCAGGGCGGTGGCAAGATCTACACCTTCGAGGGCTTTGGCAGCAACGGCATGATGTCGCCGGGCCTGACCACCTACGGCAGCAGCAAGTACGGGCTGCGCTATTTCACCCGCTCGCTGGCGAAGGAATACAAGGACTCGCCGGTGCTGATCGGCGCCCTGAGCCCCGGGATGGTGCCCACCGACCTGCTGCTTTATTCCTCGAAGAGCAAGGACGCGGCCGAGTGGGCCAAGGCCAAGCGGGTCATGAATATCCTCGGCGATACGGTGGAGACGGTCACGCCGTGGCTGGCCGCACAGGCGCTGGCCAACCAGAAACAGGGTGCCTGCATCGAATGGCTGACACCGCAAAAAGCGGCGCTGCGCTTCGCCACGGCGGCATTCCGCAAGCGTGACATCATCTCGCCGCTCGAGGCGCGCGCTGATCTGAAGGTCCGCTGAATTTCCGGTTGAACCGGAACCAAGGAGTACACGGAGTGGAAATCGACGTCATCCTGGAAGCCGACCTGACCCCCGCACAGGTGGCTGAACTCGCGCAGATCGCCGAGGGGTACGGTATCCGCGGCATCTGGACGCAGAACTACGCCAATGCCCGCGATGCCTTCATGTGCCTGATGCCGGCGGCGATGGTCACGAAAAAGATCATGCTCGGCGCGGTGGTCATCAGCCCCTATGAGATGCACCCGCTGAAGATCGCCAATGCGGTCGCTACATTGAACGAGTTCTCCAACGGTCGCGGCATGGTGGTCATCGGCGGTGGCGGTGAATGGCCGGGTGTCCTCAGCAAGCCTTACGGCAAGCGCGTGAAAGGCGTCGGTGAGGCCGTGGCCATGGTCAAGCGCGCAGTGCGTGGCGAGGTGGTGAGCTGGGACGGCGAGGTCTACAAGGCGCGTTACTTCCGCTCGACCTGGGTCAAGGGCACGCCGCCGATCATCTACGCCGGGGCCACAGGCCCGAAGATGCTCGACATGGCCACGCGTTTTGCCGACGGCACGATGTTCAGCGACATGATCCTGCCGATGCTGCCGAAATGCATGGCGGATGTACGCGCCGGGCTGGCCCGCCATGGTCGCAACGCGGCGGATTTCCGCATCAACAATTTCTGCGCCTTCCACGTCAAGGAGGATCGTGAAGCCTCATTCCGGGAGGCACGCCGGGAACTCATGATCCGTGGCTGGCTGGAAGAGGCGTGGTACGAACCGTTCCTGACAGCCGAGGAAGCGAAGGTGGTCCGCGACAACAAGGCGGCCTTCCTCACGGCGTTTCGCACCAAGGTGGGCGAGATCAAGGGCGTCGCCCCGGAGATCGTTGCCAAGCTGGTCGAAGGCCTGAGCCTCGCCGGCGATCCCGGCGACCTGGATCGCCACGCGGAACGCATCAAGGCATTTGCAGCCGCTGGCATGACCGAGAATGCCCTGCGTATACACGATGAACCGGCCAAGTCGCTGCATCTCATCGGCAAGCAGTTTCTGCCCCGGCTGAATCGATGAAAGGCTTTTAAAAACAGGCTCTTGGTTTTGATACTGTTAAATCAGTGTCGATAATTTGCGAGGCCGCCCATGCGCATGAAAATCCGCCGTGCCGGCATGCTGTTGCTACTCGCTACGCTCGCGGCCTGCACCACGCCGCCAGCACCCGATCACCAGTCCCAGATCGCGCCTGATGCAGATTTTTCGGCCTACAGCAGTTTCGGCTGGCAGCCGCCACCGGCCGGCAGCGCCGATGAACCTGCGCGTCTGCTGGACACCAATATCCGCAACGCCATCCGTGCCGAGATGACCCGGCGTGGCTATGTCGAAACCGACCAGAACCCGGACTTGCGGGTGGCCTGGGAGACCGCCGCCGATGAACGGCTGAAATCCAACCCCTTCCGGGTCGGTATCGGACTAGGCAGTTTCGGCAGCAATGTTGGCGGTTCCGTCAATGTCGGCAGCCCGAGCGTGCAAAGCTACCGTGAAGGTCGCCTGATCATCCATGTAATGGACGCTGCGGCAAATCGCGAGTTGTGGTTTGGCTCCATTGCAGGGAGTATCGAGAAATCCAGACTCGATGCGGATGCAGTGGCCCGGGCCGTGGCTCTGGCCATGCAGGATCTGCCCGCCAGAACGGCGGTGCGCTGAAGATTCCGGAATACCGGGCATGCTCGCCCGACTTTTTTTCACACTGAACATATACGCGATGAGGTTAAAGACAATGCGCAAACGACAATCCCTGTTGATCGGCATCGCCGCTGCCGCGGTAGTGCCACTTGTACTGAGTACTGCACTGCAGGCTGCCGAGCCAACCAAGGCACCAAAAGCTGTTGAAGGTCTCAATGTCGGCGGTGGCGAACGCGGCATCGAGGCGGTGATCATTCCCGGACCGCCGCTCACTGCCAACGACTTCATGAGCAAGGAACATCGCACCTTCCCGAAGGGCATGGTCTGTGTCGAATGCCATAACGTCGATTACACGATCGATACCGTCGCTTCTGCCACCCGGCAGATCGCGCGCAGCTCGGCGCAGCTGTCGCAGGAACAGATCTGGGCAAAGATCGTCGAGTTCCTGCCCGGTCGCGAGCGCTTCGCGCTGACCACGGCCCTCGACAACAAGCCGCTGGCAACGACTGTCGACATGGTGCTCGACAAGGACGAGAAGGTGCTCTACGTCGTGTCCGAGGTCGGCACCGAAAAACTGCTGCAGCTCCGCAAGAACCCGAACATCAGCGCCGTGCACTTCGCGGGCTGGAGTCTTGCTGCAGGTGGCCCCGCCCTGTGGCGCAGTACGCAGATCAATGGCACGGCTGAGGTGATTCCTTCCACCGACCCGCGTTTCGGTGTGGCCATAGAAAAGTACAACCTGGTGCGGGTGACGAAGGAGCGGGCCTACCGGCGCTTCGACCTGATCCGCATCCAGCCCGAGCAGATCTACTACTTCGATACCACGCTGGGTGAGGGCATTGCCATTTACCAGCGGTGGGTGCGTGGTCGTACCGGTGTAATTGCTGACTGACCATGCGCAATCGCATCAAGGTAGCCGGTCGGCTTCTCGTGGTCATGGTGATCGGCTCGTTGGCGCCCCTGTTCGCCGCCGAGCCGGTCGCCACGGCGCGTACGACCGATCTGATCGACCGGGCGTCGTTGCCCCTGTACGGCAAGACCGTGCTTTACACGGCTCCGCGCAACTATGCAGGTCGCCTGGGTCAACTGCTGATCGAACGTGGCGCACGCCCGGTCTGGATGCCGACGATATATATCGAGCCGGTGCCCGACTACAAGGTGTTCGACGAGGTGCTGCGTGAGCGTGACAAGTACGACTGGATCGCATTCACGAGCCGTAACGGCATCGAGGCCTATCTCAATCGCCTCGAGGCGCTGGGTCTCGGGCCGGACGATGTCCGGCAACTGAAGTCCGCCGCTATTGGCAATGATGCCCGCCTGCTCGAGCAGGCAGGTATCGAGCCGGCGCTGGTTCCGCCGGTTCCCAGTCCACGTGGCATCGCCGACGAACTCAAACGCCGTGGCGTCAGCGACGGGACGATCCTGGTGCCAGCACCCGACGTCATCGGCATGGACGAACCGGCGGTCGTGCCGGACTTTATCCGTGACCTCGAGGCCATAGGCCTGAAGACGAAGCGGGTACCGGCCTATGTCACCGCCCGCGAAACCCGGGGACTCGAACGGGGAACGCGGATGTTGCTGAACGGTGAAATCGACATGATCGCTTTTACCAGTCGCGGTGAAATCGACAGCCTTCTGCACCACCTTGGGGCAGATAGCGATGTGCTCAATCAAAAAACGGTAGTGGCCTGCTTTGGCCCGATCACCAGTGAAGGTGCCCGACTGCGCAAGATTCGCGTCGATGTCGTTGCGCGCGACTATTCGCGCTTCGAGGGCTTTGTCACTGCGATGGAGGACTGGTACCGCAAGCGGCCATAAGTGGCCATGAATTCAGCATCCGCCTGGTGGATAACATGCCGATATTCGCCGCGAATGTGGGAACTACTGATGCTGACTGCAGCTGGTTTCTCTTAGAAGAGAGTTTGGTCGTGGGGCGACCTGTGTCTGTTACCGCAGGCCAGCAAGTCCTCCTGAAGACATATCAGATAAACAGCCCCTCGCAGCGGGGCATTCAATAGCAAGGAGACTACGTCCATGGATTTGCGACATCGCCCCAGGAAAAACCTTCCTGCCACGCTAGGCGCGCTGGCCGTATTGCTGAGCGCCGCCACTCCGGCACAGGCCGTCGAAGAGATCATCGTGACTGCCAAGCAGCGTGAACAAAAACTGCAGGAAGTTCCGCTGTCCGTCGCCGTGCTCAACGAGACCGAACTCGAGCGGGCACGCATCACCGAACTGCGCTCGCTGGCGGAATACACACCCAACCTGGTGTTCACTGCCGGTCTCGGCCGCGAATCACCGAGCACGCTCGCCATCCGCGGTGTTGCGCCCAACACGGGCGACATTCGCCTGCAGGGCGTCAGCGTGTTTCTTGACGGCATCTATCTCGGTGGTGCCGTGCAGAGTCTCGATCTGACCCAGCTTGAGCGCGTTGAAGTGCTGCGCGGCCCGCAGGCGACAACCTTCGGGCGACAGACTTACGCCGGTGCCATGAATTACGTGACCAAGTCGCCGCGCACCGACGAACTCACCGGCACGGTGAAATCGAGCTATTCGAGCAATCGCGGTTCGGAGGAGAACAACTGGCAGCTCGGCGGTACCCTGCGGTTCCCGCTGATCGCTGACACCATGTGGATGGAACTGGGCGCCACCAACAAGGTGCTTGGCGAAATGAGCAGCAACGGCTCCCGGGTAAACAGAAACACCGTCAACGAAGTTGAGCGTGAAATTCGCGTAGGGCGGGAAACCACGCAGGCGTTCAACGGCGCGCTGCTGATCGAGCCGCTGGAAAACCTGTCCATCACCTTGCGCGCCATACTCAGCAAGGACCGGGATGGTCCTCCGCTGGCAGTTGCCACGCATCCGCAGGAGTGGGCTGCCAACGGCGTGTCTGTCGACGTGCGCGGGAATGGCGTGCTTTGGCCCACAGGCGACATCTTTGCGCCCTCCTATGCGACGGTAAGCTGTGACTCCGCGGCCGATCGCCCGACAGACTGCGGTGTAGACCGCAACCGGCAGTTCTTTTCGTCCAACATCAGCTACAACCTGGACGGCTATGAGATCAGTTATCTCTCCGGCTGGGCGAGTGATAACCGCTGGAGCAATACGGATCTGTACCTGCGCGGTGCCAGCCCCGATCCGTTCTTCGGGGATGTGTACAGCCGGCCGAGTGGCCCCAACTTTCTGGACAGCAAGTCTGCAGCGTTCTTCAGCGCGCAGAATCAGGAGTACAGGAACCAGAGCCACGAGTTGCGTCTGCTCTCTCCGGTTGGCGAAAAGCTGACCTGGCGGGCGGGTCTTTATTACTTCTCCGAAAGCGAGCGTTTTGGTACGGCGTCCCTGAAGTCGCCGACCAACCCGGATGGAACCTTCCGCGGGCGCCAGGAAGTGGAAAACTATGCGGTTTTTGGTGGCCTGACCTATGCCATTACCGACCAGTGGGCCGTTGAGGCCGAGGCCCGCTGGCAGCGGGAAGAAGACAAGCTCGGACCCTGCCTGACCGGTCAGTGTTCGGCAGCCAATGTGAGGAATTTTTCCACCACCGAGAAAGACAACGAGTTTCTGCCCCGCCTGACCCTGACCTATCGTCCGAACGCCGACTTGATGTTCTACGCGCTCTATTCCGAGGGCACGAAGGCGGGCCGCTACAACACCAATATAGCCACCAATTTTCTCTATGTGGATCCGGAGAAACTCGACAACTACGAGATCGGAGCCAAGACCGAGTGGCTTGATGGTCGCCTGATTGTCAACGCGGCGGCGTTCCTCATCCGCATCACCGATCAGCAGTTCTCGTCGGTCGCATTGATCAATGACGTTCCGCAGACCGCGTTCCAGAACATCGGCGAGTCCGATGCGGATGGCTTTGAGCTGGATGCCCGTTTCCAGGTCAACGACCGCTGGTCGGTGGCGGGCGGTATTGCCTATTCGTCCCAGGAGTACACCAACGACTTCGCACCGACGGATACAAACCTGATCAACCTGTTCAATGGCGAAACCTTCAAGGGCAAGTCGGCAATGAGCTTGCCGGAATGGACCGGTTTTGCCTCGGCCCAGTATGTGCAGCCCGTTGCTGCAGATATGGAGCTGGTGCTTGATGGCAGTGTGACCTACCGGGGCGAGTCCTACGCTGACCAGGCAAACCTGGCCGAGGTTCCGGATATCACCCGGGTCAACCTGCGGGCTTCGCTCAATACCGAGCGCTGGGAGCTGGCCGGCTTCGTCCGGGATCTCTTCTCCAACGATGAGCCGGTTGCCGGTCTCACGAACGCGACCAACACCTGCCTGTATCTGGCCCCGGCGCCCGGCGATCCCAACTACGCGACCGGGCAGCGGTGCCTGGCCGTGGTTCTCGATCGTGGCCGCGAGATAGGTGCCAATCTGACCTACCGTTTCTAGCGGTATCGATAACCGCGCCGCACCCCGTCATGGCGGGGTGCGGCGCGGTTTCCTCAGGTTCTGCCAGTCAGCTGGCGCGTGATGCCGGCCTTCAACGGCGGCAAGCGGTTGGCAAGACGCAGCACCGCAGTCCTCACAAAGCGCGCCGGCATATCGTCATCGGTGAACAGGCTCACCAGGACGTTGGTACCCAGATAGATCGGCCGGGTGGCGCGCCGGTGTTCGGACTGGTAGCGGGACAGGACCGACAGGCTGCCGATATCCCGGCTGCTGGCACGGGCGCCGCGCACGACCCGGGTCAGCGATTCCACACCATACAGCCCGCAGTTGAAGCCATGCGCCGTGACCGGGTGCATGCCGACTGCGGCGTCGCCCAGCAGCGCAAAGCGATGGGCCACGAAGCGCTGCGCGTACACCGCAACCAGCGGATAGCTGTGCCGCTTGCCCACCAGCTGCATTGCGCCGAGCCGTGACTCGAACTGTTCGCTGACCAGCCGGCTGAATTCGTCTTCCGGCATCTGCAGCATGGTGTCGGCCTGGTCAGCCGACAGGGTGATGACCGCCGAGGACATCAGGCCATCGAGCGGCAAAACCGCCAGCGTGCGGCCGTAGTGGAAACATTCGTAGGCGATGCCCTCATGTGGCAGCTCATGGGACAGACGGCAGACGATCACCGTGCGACCGAAGTCGCGCATGTCGGCACCGATGCCCATGCGCCGGCGTGCATTTGAAAACCGGCTGTCTGCCGCGACCATGAGCGGGGCAGTCAGCACGCGGCCATCGGCGAGCCGCACTTCGGCCATATCGCTGGTGGTGCTCACGTCGCTGACCGATACGTCGCTGATGATCTCGACCTGCGGTCGGGACGATGCGCCCGCGAATGCGGCCTTGCGGATCACATTGTTCGGCACCAGGTAGCCGAGTTCGGTCTGGCCCGTGCCCCGCGTGTCGAAGCCCAGGAAATGTGGCGACTTGCCGTCGATCACGCGGGCTTCGCGGATGGGTGAAACGTCGCTGGCCGGAAAAGCCTGCCACATGCCAAGCGACTGCAGGATATCCACCGCCCGGTGGGTCAGGGCGATTTCCCGGCCATCGCCCGGCGGGTCGGCGAGCACGGTTTGCGGCAATTTTTCGACCACCGTCACGCCAAATCCCGCATCTGCCAGCGCGATCGCCAGCGACAGGCCGGCTGGCCCGGCACCGATGATGACAATGTCCCGCTTGTTCGCCATGTCGTCTCCTCGCCCGACTCTGCCGGCTGCTCAGCCGCGGGTGGCTTTTGATTCCGGGCGGTGCCGGCTGATGCCGCCGCGGGAGTAGGGGTTCATGCACTCGGCGATCGCATACAGGCCCTCGGGGTCCAGCAGGGTGATCCGCCGGCGATTGGCGCGGAGCAGGCCGCTTTTCTGGAAGCGCGCGAGTATGCGACTGACCGTCTCGGTTGCCAGGCGCAGGTAATTGGCAATGTCCTGGCGTGACATGGCCAGTTGCAGCTCCGTGGAGCCGCCACCCGCGAGTCGATGCCGGGCGCTGACCATGATGAGGAATGCGGCCAGCCGCTCCTCGGCGGTGAAATCACCGGAGATGCTGGTCATGCTGAACACATGCCGGCTCAGCGCGCGCACCAGCTCGACCTGCAGTTGCGGAATCTCGCGCGCCAGCTGGCTGATCGCCCGATAGGGCAGATGGCAGACCGAACTTTCCACCAGCGCGATGGCGTCCGCAAAATGCTGCCCAGGGAAGATCGCATCGATGCCGATGATCTCGCCTACAAAATGGAAATTCAGCACATGCTCCCGGCCGTTGGGGTCGACGGCACAGGTTTTCAGGCAACCAGTACGTACCGCGTAGAGCGAGTTGAAGGTGTCGCCGACCCGGAACAGGTGTTCGCCCGGCGCCAGGGTGGCGTAATGCTGGACCGTGTTCTCGAATCGCGCCAGCGCATCAGGATCCAGGCCGGCCGGCAGGCAGTGCGGCTGCAGGATGCAGGTTCCACAGCGCGGCCGGCTCGAACCGTTTTTGAGCGCGGCTGCGACGGCCGGGCGCGTCTCCGCGCCTGCCTTGCCGGCATCGCTGCCTGCGGTGGATTTTTTCTGGGGCCATGGCATGCCGCAGATTATACGGTAGAGCTGCCGCTCCGGCCGGCCCGCAGCCGGCGCTTGACCTCGCCGACGTGGCGGCGACTCACGGCCAGTGGCGGCAGGCCGGCCTTGAGCCGCACCTGCCAGCTGCCGTTGTCTTCCTGCTCCAGGCTGTCCATGTATGCGACGGCGACCAGCGCATTGCGGTGTATGCGCAGGAAACGCTCGCCAAATTCACTCTCGAGGTCCTTCAGCGGTTCATCCAGCAGCGCCTCGCCGCCCGCGTAGTGTGCGGTCACGTATTTCTGGTCGGCCTGGAAGCAGTAGATATCCTCGATCCTGATCATCTGCAGCGAGCGGCCCCGCTGGGCACAGATCTGGGTGCGGGGCAGCGAGCCTGGTATCGCCGCCAGTTGCACACGACTGATGCGCGCCGCATGCGCCAGTGTTTGCTGCAGGCGCTCGCGGCGCACGGGTTTCAGCAGGTAACCGATCGCCTGCGCCTCGAAAGCCTGGATCGCATACTCGTCGTAAGCCGTGGTGAAGATGATCGCCGGCCGCTGCGCGCGGTTGGCCAGGTGAGCGGCGACCTGCAAGCCATCGAGGCCGGGCATGCGGATATCCAGCAGCATGATGTCCGGCCGCAGTTCGCTGGCCAGTTGCAGGGCTTCCTCGCCGTGGCTGGCTTCACCGGCCACGCTGAAGCCGGGGATCTCGGCCAGCAGCTGGCGCAGGCGGCTGCGGGCCGGTGGCTCGTCGTCGACGATCAGTACCGTGCTTGCCTCGATGCTCATGCGGGCAGCGCCTGCTGGCCGGCGGGGAATTCGATGGTGACAGTGAACACGCCGGGTACCGTATCGACCACCGACAGCACGCCCCGCGCACCGAAGGCGAGTTCCAGCCGCTCACGGATATTGTCCAGCGCGATGCGGTTGCCATGCCGCGGCGCCAGCGTAGCCGGCGGCAGCGGGTTGCTCACGCTGATGCGCACCATGCCCGCGGCGGCCTCCCCGGAAACCTGGATGCGGCCGGGTTTCGGCATCGGTTCGATGCCGTGGTAGATGGCGTTCTCCAGCAGCGGCTGAATGGTGAGCCCCGGAATCGGCGTGTCTTCGGGCAGCTGGCCGAGCTGCCAGTCCACCTGCAGGCGCTCACCGAGCCGGTGCTGCTCCATGCGCTCGTATACCCGGGCTATCTCCAGTTCTTCACGCAGCGGGATGAGTTGCCGGCCATCGCGCAACGACGCCCGGAACAGGTCGGCGAGATCCTCGACCGCCTGTTCCGCCGCCTGCGCATTGCTGCGGGTAAGCGCGGCGATGGTGTTCATGCTGTTGAACAGGAAGTGCGGGCGGATGCGCGCCTGCAGCGCGTTGAGGCGCGACTCGGCTTCACGGCGCACATTGCGCTGCCACTGCTGGGACACATAGAAGTAGCGCAGCAACGGGGCGGTCACCAGCATGCCGATGGCGAGGTTTCGTGTCAGGAAGGCCAGGTGGTTGGTCGGGAACCAGCCACCGCCCGTGTCGGGCCCGGCACCCAGGAAGCGGCCCAGCCAGAAGGCGGCTTCCGAAACCGCAGCCACGCTGCCCATCACGAGCAGAAAAGTGATCACGCTGCCTTCAGGTACCCTGAACCGCGCCAGCCAGCCGCGCAGCCGGCACAGCAGTGCCGCGCTGAGCAGCCCGATCCAGAGCAGCAGCAGTGCGGTCTGGGCAAGATGGCTGTAGAAGGCCCACCAGCCGGGCTGGCCGGCGAGGGTCAGCAGCAGGGCCAGCAGTTGCGATGCGAGTACGACGCCGAAGACGGCGAGCGGTGTGCAGAGGTTCGGGAGTTCGAAGCCATCGGTGCCAGCGCTACTCTTCGCTGCACCATTCTTCCATGACCCGTTGAGCATCTGCACGCTCGGCATCGAGTTCCTCATCGGTCAGGT
>JAHDYM010000113.1 GCA_023383705.1 Gammaproteobacteria bacterium
CTTACTTGAGAATTTTCGCGACCACGCCGGCGCCGACGGTACGGCCGCCTTCGCGGATGGCGAAGCGCAGACCCTCTTCCATCGCGATCGGGTTGATCAGCGTCACAACCATCTTGATGTTGTCACCCGGCATGACCATCTCCACGCCCTCAGGCAGCTCGCATGCGCCCGTGACGTCAGTCGTCCGGAAATAGAACTGCGGCCGGTATCCCTTGAAGAACGGCGTGTGACGACCACCCTCTTCCTTCGTCAGCACGTATACCTCGGCCTCAAACTGCGTGTGCGGATTGATCGAACCCGGCTTCGCCAGGACCTGACCACGCTCCACGTCTTCACGCTTCGTACCGCGCAGCAGTACGCCAACGTTGTCGCCCGCCTGGCCGTCATCCAGCAACTTGCGGAACATCTCCACACCCGTGCAGGTCGTCTTCGTCGTGTCCTTGATGCCCACGATCTCGACTTCCTCGCCAACCTTGATCCGGCCGCGCTCGATGCGGCCCGTCACCACCGTGCCGCGACCCGAAATCGAGAACACGTCCTCGATCGGCATCAGGAAGGCACCGTCCACCGCACGCTCCGGCAGCGGAATGAAGCTGTCCATCGCTGCCACCAGCTTCTCGACGCTCTGCGCGCCAATCTCGCTGGTATCGCCTTCCCAGGCCTTCAGCGCCGAGCCCGTGATCACCGGCGTCTTGTCGCCAGGAAACTTGTACATCGACAGCAGCTCGCGGACTTCCATCTCCACCAGCTCCAGCAGCTCGGCGTCGTCAACCATGTCTGCCTTGTTCAGGTACACCACGATGTACGGCACACCCACCTGCCGGGCCAGCAGAATGTGCTCGCGCGTCTGCGGCATCGGACCGTCGGCCGCCGACACCACCAGGATCGCACCGTCCATCTGTGCCGCACCCGTGATCATGTTCTTCACGTAGTCAGCGTGGCCCGGGCAGTCAACGTGCGCGTAGTGACGCGTGTCGCTCTCGTACTCCACGTGTGCCGTCGCAATCGTGATGCCGCGCGCCTTCTCTTCCGGCGCCTTGTCGATCTGGTCGTACGCGCTCACCTCGCCGCCGAACTTCGCCGCCATCACCTTCGTCAGCGCCGCCGTCAGCGTTGTCTTGCCGTGGTCCACGTGACCGATCGTTCCAACGTTGACGTGGGGCTTTGTGCGCTCAAATTTAGCTTTCGACATGACCAGCTCTCTCTTCGACCTGTTTGTGCTTCTGTTACATCCGCAGTCACGGGCGTTGCCGTGCACGGCTTCCTTGATTATTCGTCAACCGGCAGGGACGCAGCGGGGACTTCCGCGTACTTCCCGAATACCATCGAGTAGGTGGCGCGCCCCTGCGATATGGAACGCAGCCCGGTAGCATAGCCAAACATGCCGGCAAGTGGCACCTCTGCGCGCAGGATCTTGCCGCCAGCACAGTCGTCGATGCCGCTCAGGATACCGCGACGCCGGGCAATATCGCCGCCAATCTCGCCGAGGAACGAGTCGGGCGTATGCACCTCGACCTGCATGACCGGCTCAAGCAACACCGACCCGACCCTGGCACAACCCTCCCGGAAGGCCATCGCAGCAGCCATCCGGAACGCCAGATCGCTGGAATCGGCCGCATGGTGCGAGCCACCGGTGATGGTCACGCGGACATCCACCACCGGATAACCGGCGTGGATGCCTTTGGCCATCTGTTCACGGATACCCTGATCGATTGCAGCGATGAAGCGACCGGGTATGACCGAAGAATCTGTTTGGTTGTCAAACACATAGCCGCTACCACGCGGCAGTGGCTGGATGTGCAGCAGCACGTGGCCGTACTGTGCGGGCGCGTCGCCCGCCGCCGCGACCAGGAAACGGCCTTCCTGCTCCACGCTGCCCCGCGGTGTTTCCAGGTAGGCGATCTGCGGCCGCCCCACATTGACCGAAACACCAGATTCCCGGCGCATGCGGTCGACAATGATGTCGAGGTGCAACTCACCCATGCCAGCGACGATGACGCGTCCGGATTCGTCCTCGGTACGCACCTGGAAGGAAGGATCCTCCTTCGCCAGTCGCTGCAGGGCAGCACCCATGCGTTCCTGGTCCGCCTTCGTCTTTGGTTCCAGGGCAACGGAAATGACCGGTTCGGGGAAATCCATGCCCTGCAGCGTGATTGCATTGCGGGGATCACAGAGGGTATCGGCGGTGCTGGCATCAGCCAGGCCTACCGCCGCTGCGATGTCACCAGCCCGGACCTCGCGGATCTCATCGCGCTCGTTGGCGTGCATCTGGACCAGCCGGGTGACCTTCTCGCTGGTACCAGTGCCCGGATTGAGAATCACATCGCCGACGGCAAGCACCCCGGAATACACACGGAAAAAAGTCAGGCTGGGTGCAAGCGGCTCGGCGGCCACCTTGAATACCAGCGCCGAAAACGGTTCATCATCACTGGCAAGCCGTGTGGCGGGCTCGCCATTCTCGAGGATACCGATGACCGGCGGCTTGTCGGTCGGCGAGGGCAGGTACTCGACGATCGCATCCAGCACCGCCTGGACGCCCTTGTTCCGGAAAGCGGAACCGCACACGACCGGGAGAATCTCGCTGCGGAGCGTGCGCAAACGCAGTCCCCGCCTGATCTCGGCAGGCGCAAGATCGCCACTCTCGAGATACTTCTTCAGCAGGCCTTCATCGCCATCAGCGGCGGCTTCGACCAACTTCTCGCGGTATTCCCTGGCGAGGCCAGCCATGGCAGACGGAATTTCAGCACGGTCGAAGCGAACGCCCTGGCCCGCGTCATCCCAGTAGATCGCAGTCATGGCAACCAGGTCGATGACGCCCTTGAATCCATCGGCCACGCCAACCGGCAACTGCAACAGAACGGGGTTCGCACGCAGCCGGTCACGCATCTGGCGCACGACACGGAAAAAATCGGCACCTGGCCGGTCCATCTTGTTGATGAACGCTATGCGAGGCAGGCAATAACGGTTGGCCTGATGCCAGACGGTCTCCGACTGGACTTCAACACCACCAACCGCACAGAACAGGCTTAAGCCGCCATCAAGCACCCGCAAACACCGCTCGACCTCGATCGTGAAATCGACATGGCCCGGGGTATCAATGATGTTGATGCGATGTTCAGGGAACTGGCGGTCCATGCCGGACCAGAAACAGGTGGTGGCTGCAGAGCTGATGGTTATCCCCCGCTCCTGCTCCTGCTCCATCCAGTCCATGGTGGCAGCGCCATCGTGCACTTCGCCGATCCGGCGTGAAACGCCGGTATAGAACAGGACCCGCTCTATCGTGGTGGTCTTGCCCGCATCGATATGTGCAGAGATACCGATATTGCGGTACCGCTCGATTGGGGTAGTCCGTGGCACGTCAGTTCCTTGCGTGGCACAACATCAGCGAGACATTGGCGACGCGACCGGATCTACCAGCGGTAGTGAGAGAAGGCGCGGTTGGCCTCGGCCATCCGGTGCGTATCCTCACGCTTCTTGACGGCTGCACCGCGATTCTCGATGGCGTCGAGAATTTCATGCGCCAGGCGATGGGCCATGGACTTCTCGGAACGCACGCGGGCGGCATCGATGACCCAGCGCATGGCCAGCGTCTGACGGCGGGCCGGACGAACCTCGACCGGAACCTGGTAGGTTGCACCACCAACGCGCCGCGACTTCACCTCGACCATCGGCTTGACGTTATCCAGCGCCTTGCCAAACAGCTCGACTGCCTTTTGCTCGTCCTGGCCACTGCGCTCGACGATGCGGTCCAGTGCGCCGTAGATGATCCCTTCGGCGACGGATTTCTTTCCGGAGCACATGATCATGTTGGTGAACTTGGCCAGCAGGTCGCTGCTGTACTTGGGATCTGGCAGGATCACGCGCTTCGGCGCAGAGGTTCTTCTAGACATAAATCGCTAACTCCAGATCAGCTCTTCGGGCGCTTGGCGCCATATTTGGACCGGCCCTGACGACGGTCATTCACGCCGGCACAGTCAAGGGTGCCCCGGATGGTGTGATAGCGCACACCCGGAAGATCCTTCACACGACCACCACGGATCATGACGACCGAGTGCTCCTGCAGGTTGTGGCCCTCGCCGCCGATGTAGCTCGTGACTTCATAACCATTGGTCAAGCGGACACGTGCGACCTTGCGCAGTGCCGAATTCGGCTTCTTCGGCGTGGTGGTGTACACGCGGGTACAAACACCGCGCTTCTGCGGGCTGCCGGACAGTGCGGGAACCTTGCTCTTGTAGGTGGGGGCACTGCGGGGCTTGCGCACCAACTGATTGACTGTGGCCATATAGCGACTAGCTGCTCAACATAAACTGAAAAAAAATCAGCCCCTGCGCGCCCGGGTAACCGCCGGGGTTCACAATCTGGGCTGACTGCCAGAACCAGGCCCAGGCGGCCTGATCCCACTTCTTTTGCCTGGTCGAACCGGTGGGTGCGCCAAGCGGGCGCCACCCACGGTGCGCTGAACGGGGGATTCTATGGCCCTGCCGGAAATAGTGTCAAGCAGCGCCACCGTTTACCCCCTACTCGGCGCCATCGCCTTCCCCGGCAGACGACTCTTCACCACCGGCCTCGTCATCACCCAGGGTGGCCACTACCGTCGCCTGCTCCAGGCTCTGCAATTCCATCCGCAATTCCTGCTCGCGGGACTGCTCGCTGTGATGCCTGTAGCCGGTACCGGCCGGGATAAGGCGCCCGACAATGACGTTCTCCTTCAGGCCGCGCAGGTCGTCGCGCAGACCCTTGACGGCAGCTTCGGTCAGCACCCGGGTCGTCTCCTGGAACGAAGCCGCTGAAATGAACGACTCGGTCGCCAGTGACGCCTTGGTGATGCCCAGGAGGAGCGGCTCGGCCTGTGCCACCTGCTTGTGGTTCGATGCAGCGTGCTCGTTGAGGTCCAGAAGCCGCGAACGCTCGATATTTTCGCCAGGCAGCAAGCCGGTTTCACCCGGATCGGACACTTCCACCTTCTTCAGCATCTGGCGGATGATCGTCTCGATGTGCTTGTCGTTGATCTTCACGCCCTGCAGCCGGTAGACGTCCTGGATCTCGCGAACCAGGTAATCGGCAAGCCGCGTGACGCCCTGCAGGCGCAGGATGTCATGGGGATTGGGCTCGCCATCGGCGATCATTTCGCCGCGGGTGACCTGCTCACCCTCGAAGACACCGAGGTGACGCCACTTGGGAATCAGCTCCTCATGCTTCTCGCCATTCTCGTCGGTAATGATGAGACGGCGCTTGCCCTTGGTCTCCTTGCCGAAGCTCACCGTACCGCTGAACTCGGCCAGGATGGCCGGATCCTTCGGCTTGCGCGCCTCGAACAGGTCGGCAACGCGCGGCAGACCGCCGGTGATATCGCGGGTCTTCGAGGATTCCTGCGGAATACGCGCGATGACGTCGCCGACCGAAACACGCGCACCGTCAGCCATCGTCACGACAGCGCCGACAGGCAAGGCATAAACAGCCGGAATGTCCGTATTGGCAAAGCAGATTTCCTGGCCCTTGGCATTGACCAGCTTGGCGGTCGGGCGCAGGTCGCGGCTGCTGATGCTGCGCTGCTTGGAGTCCATGATCAGGTAGCTGGACAGGCCGGTGATTTCGTCGACCTGCTCGGCCACGGACACGTCCTTGACGAAGTCCTGGAATTTCAGGAAACCGCCGACTTCCGCGACAACCGGATGCGTGTGCGGATCCCAGGTGGCGACGATCTGTCCGCCGCTCACCTTGTCACCATGATCAACCGCGATGACGGCGCCATACGGGATGCGGTAGCGCTCGCGCTCACGCCCCTGCTCGTCGACGATGCCGATTTCGCCGGAACGGCTGACCGCAACCAGGTAATCCTTCTCATGACGCACGGTCTTGACGTTGTGCAGGCGGATCGTGCCCGGCCGCTTGACCTCGATGCTGGTCGCTGCGGCCGCACGCGAGGCGGCACCACCGATATGGAAGGTACGCATCGTCAGCTGCGTACCGGGCTCGCCGATCGACTGCGCGGCGATGACGCCGACCGACTCGCCGATGTTGACGAGATGCCCGCGGGCCAGATCGCGGCCATAGCAGAGGCTGCACACGCCGTGGCGTGTGTCGCAGGTGATCGGCGAACGAACCTTGACGAGGTCCACGCTGGCCTCTTCAAGCTCGCGCACCTTGCGTTCATCGAGCAACACGCCTGCCTTGATCAATACCTGCTTGGTGCCAGGCCGCAGGACATCATCGGCCAGCACGCGCCCGAGCACGCGCTCGCGCAGCGGTTCGACAACATCGCCACCTTCGACCAGCGGGCTCATGAAAAGGCCATTGGTGGTTCCGCAATCCTCGCTGGATACGACCAGATCCTGGGCAACGTCGACCAGGCGCCGCGTCAGATAACCGGAGTTGGCGGTTTTCAGTGCCGTATCGGCCAGACCCTTGCGTGCACCATGCGTGGAGATGAAGTACTGGAGCACGTCCAGCCCCTCGCGGAAGTTCGCGGTGATCGGCGTTTCGATGATTGAACCATCGGGCTTGGCCATAAGGCCGCGCATGCCGGCCAGCTGCCTGATTTGCGCTGCGGAACCACGGGCACCGGAGTCGGCCATCATGAAGATGGCATTGAAAGATGCCTGCCGGGTCGCTTCGCCCTTTGCATTGACCGTCGACTCGGTACCGAGCTTCTCCATCATGGCCTTCGCCACCAGGTCGTTGGTCCGGGACCAGATATCGACGACCTTGTTGTAGCGCTCACCGTTGGTCACCAGACCGCTGGCGAACTGGTCCTGGATTTCCTTCACCTCGGCTTCAGCGGACTTGAGGATCGACGCCTTCTCGTCCGGCACTACCATGTCATTCACGCCGATCGAAATGCCCGAACGGGTCGCATAGGCAAAACCGGTGTACATGAGCTGGTCGGCGAACACGACCGTCTTTTTCAGGCCAACCTGCCGGTAGCAGGCATTGATGCTGGCGGAAATGGCCTTCTTGTCCATATTCCGGTTGACCATCGAGAAATCGAGCCCTTCGGGAACGATTTCGGACAGCAGCGCGCGCCCCACGGTGGTATCAACCAGCTTGACCGTCGTGACGACCTTGCCGTCGGCGTCCAGGCTGGTATGCGGAATGCGCGCCTTGATGCGCGCGTGGAGATCGACGGCGCGACTCTCGTAGGCGCGATGCACCTCGCCGACATCGGCGAACATCATGCCCTCGCCGCGTGCGTTGATACGCTCACGGGTCATGTAGTACAGGCCCAGCACCACGTCCTGCGACGGCACGATGATCGGCTC
>JAHDYM010000114.1 GCA_023383705.1 Gammaproteobacteria bacterium
TGCTGCTGCTCGACGTGACCCCGCTGTCGCTGGGCATCGAGACCATGGGCAGCGTGATGACCAAGCTGATCGAGAAGAACACCACGATCCCGACCCGTGCGACGCAGACCTTTTCGACTGCCGATGACAACCAGACGGCAGTGACCATCCATGTCCTGCAGGGCGAGCGCGACCAGGCCCGCCACAACAAGTCGCTGGGCCGCTTTGACCTGTCGGATATCCCGGCAGCGCCGCGCGGCATGCCGCAGATCGAGGTGACCTTCGACATCGACGCCAACGGCATCCTGAACGTGTCGGCGAAGGACAAGGCCACCGGCAAGGAACAGAAGATCGTCATCAAGGCCTCCAGCGGCCTGTCCGAGGACGAGATCAAGCGCATGGTCAGCGAGGCCGAGAGCCATGCCGAGGAAGATCGTCAGTTCCGCGAGCTGGTCGATGCGCGCAATCAGGCCGATGGCCTCGTGCATACTACCGAGCGGATGCTGCGCGAACTCGGCGACAAGGTCGGTCCTGCCGAGCGTGGTCCGATCGAGTCGGCGCTTTCCGAAGCCAAAGAGGCGATCAAGGGCGACGACAAGGCGCGGATCGAACTCAAGGCGAAAGCGCTCGCCGAGGTTTCGGCGGGACTCGCGCAGCAGGCCTCCGCGCAGGGTGCTCCCGGTGCCGGCGAGAGCAGTGGCGCCGGCAGTGCCGGCGGCGGTGGCAGCCAGGACGGTGTGGTCGATGCCGAGTTCGAGGAGATCAAGGACGGCAAGGACCAGTCCGGCAAGGCCTGAGGATGCCGGGGCCAGGGCCCTGGCGATTGACGGGCTGACAGGACCGACGGGCGGCCCGGTGCGGTGCATCGGGCCGCGTTCGTATTTGTGAACGAAGCGGATAGTACATGACGAAGCGCGACTACTACGAAGTGCTCGGAGTCGGCAAGGATGCCAGCGAGGCCGATATCAAGAAGGCATACCGTCGCCTGGCCATGAAGCTGCACCCGGATCGCAACGCGGGTGACACCAAAACCGAGGCCGAGTTCAAGGACGTCAAAGAGGCCTACGAGGTGCTCTCGGATGCGCAGAAGCGCGCAACCTACGACCAGTTTGGCCATGCCGGACTGGATGCGCAGGCCGGCGGTGGCCGCGGCGGTCCGGGTTTCAATCCGGGCGATGCCTTTGGCGACATCTTCGGCGATGTGTTCGGCGACATCTTCGGCGGCGGTGGCCGGCGCGGGCGCTCGACGGTATTTCGTGGCGCCGATCTGCGCTATGAGCTCTCGCTGACCCTGGAGCAGGCGGTTTTCGGCGATACCGTGAACCTGCAGTTGCCGACACTGGTGGCTTGCACCACCTGTGAAGGTTCCGGTGCGAAGCCGGGCACCAAGCCCGTTACCTGTCGCACTTGCGAGGGCAACGGCCAGGTGCGGATGACGCGCGGCCACTTTTCGATACAGCAGCCTTGTCCGAGCTGCCGTGGTTCGGGCCAGCAGATCGAGCAACCCTGCAGCAGTTGCCAGGGTCGCGGACGCATGCAGAAGAACAAGACGCTGGCGGTCAAGGTGCCGCCCGGTGTCGACAATGGCGACCGCATACGCCTGTCCGGCGAAGGCGAGGCGGGGCAGAACGGTGGCCCGTCGGGCGACCTGTATGTGGAGATCCATATACAGCCGCACGAGATCTTCCAGCGTGACGGCGCCGACCTCTCCTGCGTGATACCGATCAGTTTTGCGACCGCCGTACTCGGCGGGACCGTGGAGGTGCCAACCCTGGGTGGCGAGGTGGCCCTGAAGATTCCGCCGGAAACGCAGTCCGGGCGTGCCTTCCGCCTGCGCGGCAAGGGTGTGCGCCCGGTGCGCGGCAGCGGGCCCGGCGATCTCTACTGCCGTGTGGAGGTGGAAACACCGGTCAAACTCACGGCTGCGCAGAAGAAGATTCTCGAAAGCTTCAACGAAGCCCTGCTTGCCGGTGGAGACCGGCACCGGCCGCGCAGCCAGTCGTGGCTCGATGGTGTGCGGCGATTCTTTGCTAAAGTCGGTTCCTGACTGGCAGGGTGGTGACGGTTTATGCAGCGTATGGCAATCCTCGGCGCAAACGGTCGCATGGGCATGGCCCTGGTGCGCCTGATCGCCGCGAGCGATCGTGCGGTCCTGGCCGGGGCACTGACCGAGCCGGGGCATCCAAGCGTCGGTCGTGACGCCGGGCTGCTCGCCGGGCTTGATGCCCTTGGCGTCTCGCTCACCGACCAGCTCGATGTGGCGCTCGCCGACTGCGATGTCGCCATCGATTTCACGGCAGCTGCGGTGACCGCCAGGCATGCGCAGGCATGCGCCGGCCGTGGCTGCAAGCTGGTGGTCGGCACCACCGGGCTGGGTGAAGCGGAGCTGGCAGCCCTCAAGTCTGCGGCCGGCCGCATCGCGTTGCTCTATTCGCGCAACATGAGCATCGGCATCACCGTACTCACCGAACTGGTGCGGCAGGCGGCCCGGCTGCTGGGTCCGGATTTTGATGCCGAGATCTCCGAGGCCCACCATCGGGCGAAGAAGGACTCGCCATCGGGCACCGCACTGCAACTCGGCGAGGCGGTGGCAGAGGCACGCGCGCGCAAGCTGGCCGATGTGGCCATCTACGACCGCAGCGGACTGACTGCCGGCCGCCCGGCCCAGGCCATCGGCTTCGCCTCGGTGCGTGCCGGCTCCATCGTCGGTGACCATACCGTGATGCTGGCCAGTGACGAGGAGATCCTCGAGCTGACCCACCGGGCAACTGATCGCGCACTGTTTGCGCGGGGCGCGCTGCGCGCCGCGACCTGGCTGGAGGGCAAGCCTGCCGGTCTTTATTCTATGCAGGATGCGCTGGGACTTTCCGGCCGCTAGCCGCCTGCCATCGCCGCAAAAAGGGGTGTCCACGCCAGCCCCTGTCGTTTAGAATGCCGCGGGTCCCCAACGAAACCAGCAGAGAGCGGGAGGGCCCGGACAGGCTGTCTCCCGCTGCGTGTATATGCGCCCATCAAAAGCAGAAGAAATCCGGTCATCGCAGGTGCAGGGCTGATGGAAGCGGCGCTGCTGGCATTGCGAGATGGCACGCTGTTCCACGGTATTTCCGTCGGCGCACCGGGTCGCACCATCGGCGAGGTGGTATTCAATACGGCGATGACCGGTTACCAGGAGATCCTCACCGATCCTTCCTACTGCCGGCAGATCGTCACGCTGACCTATCCACACATCGGCAATACCGCGACCAACAGCGAGGACCACGAGAGCGAGCGCATCTATGCCGCCGGTCTCGTGATCCGTGACCTGCCCGCGGTATACAGCAGCTGGCGCGCCGAGTTGCCGTTCCCGGAGTTTCTCCGCCGCGGCGGCATCGTCGCGATCGCCGAGATCGACACCCGCAGGCTGACCCGCATCTTGCGCGACAAGGGCGCGATGTCCGGTTGCATCATGACCGGCGACGTGGATCCGCGTACTGCGATCGACCATGCGCGGCGGTTTCCGGGCCTTGCCGGCATGGACCTGGCAAAGATCGTCACCACCAAGGACAGCTATCAGTGGGGCCTGGGCGCAGCATGGCCCGGCCCGGCACCTGTCAAGCCGAAACGCACCGGCGCATTCGAGGTGGTGGCCTATGACTTCGGGATCAAGCGCAGCATTCTCCGCCTGCTGATCGACAATGGCTGTCGCGTGACCGTGGTTCCCGCGCAGACCCCGGCTGAAGAAGTGCTGGCCCGTCGTCCGGACGGGGTGTTCCTGTCGAATGGCCCCGGCGATCCGGAACCCTGCACCTATGCGATCGAGTCGATCCGCCAGATCCTCGCCACGGGTACGCCGGTATTCGGCATCTGCCTCGGTCACCAGTTGCTGGCGCTGGCCAGCGGGGCAAAGACGGTCAAGATGAAGTTCGGTCACCATGGCGCGAACCATCCGGTGCTCGATATCGATACCGGTCGCGTGATGATCACCAGCCAGAACCACGGCTTTGCGGTCGATGAGGCCAGCCTGCCCGCCAATCTGCGGGCCACGCACCGTTCCTTGTTTGATAATTCACTGCAGGGAATCGAGAGAACTGATTGTCCTGCATACAGTTTTCAGGGGCATCCAGAGGCCAGCCCCGGACCCCATGACATACGCCCGCTGTTTGCCCGTTTCACCAGCCTGATGCGCCAGCGCACGCAGCAGGGTGCAAGCGCCGTTGCCGGCAAATAAGTACACCTGAAGCAGAGCAGCCATGCCCCGTCGCACCGACATCGAGAGCATCCTGATCATAGGCGCCGGCCCGATCGTCATCGGCCAGGCCTGCGAGTTCGACTATTCCGGCGTGCAGGCCTGCAAGGCGCTGCGGCAGGAGGGTTACCGGGTCATCCTGGTCAATTCGAACCCGGCCACGATCATGACCGACCCGGAGATGGCCGATGCCGTCTACATCGAACCGGTCAACTGGCAGACGGTGGCGCGGATCATCGAGAAGGAACGGCCTGACGCGCTGCTGCCGACGATGGGCGGCCAGACGGCCCTGAACTGTGCGCTCGACCTGGAACGCCACGGCGTACTCGCGCAGTTCGAGGTCGAGATGATCGGCGCCTCGCGCGATGCAATCGATACCGCCGAGGATCGCGAGCTGTTCCGCAAGGCGATGAACGAGATTGGCCTGTCGGTTGCCCACGCAGAGATTGCGCATACGCTTGAAGAGGCCATCCAGGCCCAGGCGCGCATCGGTTTCCCGACCATCATCCGGCCTTCGTTCACGCTCGGCGGCAGCGGCAGCGGTATCGCCTACAACCGCGAAGAGTTCGAGGCGATGGCTGCCCACGGTCTCGACCTGTCGCCGACCACGCAGATCCTGCTCGAGGAGTCGGTCATCGGCTGGAAAGAGTTCGAGATGGAGGTGGTGCGGGACCGGAACGACAACTGCATCATCATCTGCTCGATCGAGAACGTGGATGCGATGGGCGTGCACACCGGTGACTCGATCACGGTGGCGCCGGCCCAGACGCTGACCGACAAGGAATACCAGTTGATGCGCAACGCATCGATCGCGGTCCTGCGCCGTATCGGCGTGGATACCGGTGGATCGAACGTGCAGTTCGCGCTCAATCCGCGCGATGGCCGCATGATCGTCATCGAGATGAATCCGCGCGTGTCGCGTTCCTCCGCGCTGGCGTCGAAGGCCACCGGTTTTCCGATTGCCAAGGTGGCTGCCAAGCTCGCGGTGGGCTACACGCTGGATGAGTTGCGCAATGACATCACCGGCGGTGCCACGCCGGCGTCCTTCGAGCCGACCATCGACTATGTGGTGACGAAGGTTCCGCGTTTCACCTTCGAGAAGTTCCCCGGCGCCAATAATCGCCTGACCACGCAGATGAAGTCGGTCGGTGAGGTCATGGCCATGGGGCGTACCTTCCAGGAATCCCTGCAGAAGGCGCTGCGTGGCCTGGAAACCGGCATCAACGGCTTTGTGGAAAAGCTGCCGACTGAGCCTTCCCCGGAAGAAATGGATCGCCTTCGGCTGGAATTGCGCATGCCGGGTGCCGACCGCCTGCTGTACGTAGGCGAGGCCTTCCGGCAGGGCATGAGCCGTGACGAGGTGGCGGAGCTGTCCGGGATCGATCCCTGGTTCCTCGCCCAGATCGAGGAACTGATCGGCCTCGAGGCAAAGGTCCGTGCGGAAGGTGTCGCGATCCTGAATACCGGGTGGCTGAGAACCCTCAAGCGCAAGGGTTTTGCCGACAGTCGCCTGGCTGCCCTGCTGAACGTCCCGGAAGACTTCGTGCGCCAGCAGCGCTTGAAGGCCGGCCTGAGGCCGGTGTTCAAGCGCGTCGACACCTGTGCGGCCGAGTTTGCCACCAGCACCGCCTATCTCTATTCGACCTATGAAGAGGAGTGCGAGGCGGCGCCGAGTGACCGCAAGAAGGTCATGATCCTCGGCGGTGGTCCGAACCGGATCGGCCAGGGGATCGAGTTCGACTATTGCTGCGTGCACGCCGCCTTCGCGCTGAAGGAGATCGATTACGAAGCGATCATGGTGAACTGCAACCCGGAGACGGTTTCGACGGACTACGACACCTCGGACCGTCTCTATTTCGAACCGCTCACCTTCGAAGACGTCATGGAGATCGTCGACAAGGAGCAGCCAGTCGGCGTCATCGTGCAGTTCGGTGGCCAGACGCCGCTGAAACTTGCCCGCCGTCTGGAGGAGGCCGGTGTGCCGATCGTTGGCACCAGTCCGACCTCGATCGATATTGCCGAAGACCGCGAACTCTTCCAGAAGCTCGTGCAGCAGCTGGGCCTCAGGCAGCCGCCGAACTGCACCGCACGCACGCCGGAAGAAGCCGTGCGTCGCGCGGCTGATGTCGGTTTTCCGCTGGTCATTCGTCCTTCCTTCGTGCTGGGTGGCAGGGCCATGGAGGTCGTGCATAACGAGGATGACCTGCGGGCCTACATGAAGGATGCGGTCAACGTGTCCAACGACAGTCCCGTGCTGCTGGACCGTTTCCTCGACCAGGCTGTCGAGGTTGACGTCGACCTGGTGAGTGACGGCAAGGAGATCCTGGTTGGCGGCATCATGGAACACATCGAGCAGGCCGGCGTTCATTCCGGCGACTCGGGTTGCTCCCTGCCGCCGGCCACGCTGAGTGCGGAAACACAGGCAGAGCTGATCGACCAGGTCACGAAGCTGGCGAAGGCCCTCAACGTGGTCGGCCTGATGAATACCCAGTTCGCCATCCAGAACGGGCTGATCTACCTGCTGGAGGTCAATCCGCGTGCTTCGCGCACGGTACCGTTTGTCTCGAAGGCCATCGGCCTGCCGCTGGCCAAGGTGGCTGCCAAGACCATGCTCGACATTTCGCTTGCGAAGCAGGGCGCAACCGTGCAGATCGTGCCGGACTTCTACTCGGTGAAGGAGGCGGTGTTCCCCTTCGGGAAGTTCCCGGATGCCGACCCGATACTCGGCCCGGAGATGAAGTCGACGGGCGAAGTGATGGGTACTGGTCGTACCTTTGCCGAGGCCTATGCGAAGGCACAGATTGCCTCCGGTGTGGACCTGCCGCGGCGGGGTACCGCATTCCTGTCGGTGCGCGACCGGGACAAGCAGGCCGTGGTCAAGCTCGGCAAGCTGCTGCTCGACCGTGGCTTCGACCTGATCGCGACCGGTGGCACGGCTGTCGCGCTGGCCAAGGGTGGCGTTGCCTGTCGCCGCGTGAACAAGGTTCGCGAAGGGCGTCCGCATGTCGTCGACATGATCAAGAACGACG